>CAZPAE010000191.1:0-5668 GCA_964584455.1 uncultured Thioalkalispiraceae bacterium | reverse complement strand
TAGAGCAGTATTCGAAGAAGCCAACTTTCGCGAAACTGTTTTCCAGCAAAACCCTATTGGCGAATTTTTGTGAATATATTGCATACCACACTTGATCTGAATTCAGTTTATCCAGTCCCTCCAAATAGGGCAGCCAGGCTTGATAAAACTCGCCTTTCTCAATCGATTTGGGATTACCGTATTTTTTTTCAACAAGGGCACTTTTTATTAAGGTCCAATAATCTATATTAGATAAATCGTAACCAATATTGAGTAAAAGTTTTGAAAAATCAGCATGTCTGTTGACAATCCACGATGATTCAGTAAACACCACCTGATCGATCACTTCCACTGAGCTATGAGGTTGCCCCATAAAGTCAGTGGGTAAACTAGTATTGAAATAATATCGATAACTCTTTTCTTCCTCGTTATATACAGGCTTGTGCAAAATAGTTCGATGTTCTGGGCAAATAACTACTCCGTCGACTTGATGAATTCGATGCCAGTACGCAACACCATACCTTTCTATATCGGCTGCAATACAAATTGGGCAAAATTGGTAACGGAACCCATCAAAAGGGTTAACCCACCTGCTCATTAAATCTTTGGCTTTTTTTATAATAGTTTCATTGTCTTTCCATAATCCTTCTAGTGGCAGCAATGTTGTTTCATACAAATAATTAATCTTATCCTGTCGATCCTTAATCTTTAATCGATGTAAAAGATTGCTTAATTCGATGTGCTTGATTTTATTTGTATCATCAGGGCTACTTAACAATTTTTCCAAATTGCGCCTTTCACCTACAATACCATTTCGTCTTAGATAACGGGAAACTATGCTATAAAGAATTTCATCTGGATAAGGAGTAAAATCTGCCAGATTCTGCATTGAAAACCTCTTTGTTATACTAAATTTTCATAAATAGCACTTCGGTAGATACCCGGCACTTATAACCCATCTATTACTACCTGATTGCTTTCCGTCGGGTTTGCACGCCGGATTCTATTTACAGTACCCACTGATACACCATATCGAGCTGCAAGTACTCGGCTCGGTATAGTTCGAGCTTCATTTGAAATTAAAGCTCGAACTTCACTACTGATTTTTTTGGGTCGTCGCGGAACTTCTATTCCTTGCGATTCAGCCGCAACCTGCAAAACTGAGATATCAACACCAAGCGTTTTAGCCGCTTGCCTAAAGGATTTGGTCGTCGCAAGCACTTCCTTAATCAAATCCTGGGTTAATTCAACCTGTTTTTTTGTGCCGAACATGAACTCCATTTGAACACCAGGTGCTGAAGCCGTATTGATGACGTCGTAAAAATCTACTCCTAGCGCACCCCACAGTACGATATGTTTTACCGGGTGATGAAAACCATCCCTATCTTCAACCAGTTCGGCAACCCAGCTTCTTTCCACTTTAAGGCCGCGAATAAGCCTGTCAAAACCAAAAACATCTTTTAGTGGGCTTAGCCATAGTGTTACCATTTTTTCCAGGTTCCGTTGACGAACTCTATACTGTTTCGTCAACAAACCCTTTTCTTGCAGTATGCATCGATAGACAGAGCCGGAAATCAAGTGTTTATCCGAGCGTTCCATCATCGTTTTAATCTGACCAGCTATGAATGCAAGCTTCTCTATCGCTCCCTCATTCGCGGGTAGCACTAATTTGACTCCTGAATCCGGAAGAATTAATTCTCTTTCCCCGTATTTCTTGGTCGTTTCATTTTCAAATAACTGTACACCATGTATAGGGCATACCATAACACCTGATAAGGAATGCTCCCTGTGCCATGTCGCAACCCCATGTCTTTCAATATCCGTTTCCTTGCATTTTTTACAATACCGACGCCAATCACGAGCACCCATATCATTACGTAATAATCCCAGGCGTGCTTTTGGCGAACCTTCATTTATCATTGCCATTGTCAGCAATTCCTGCCGATCCTGGCTTAAAAAATGTGCATACAATGGGAAGTGTGTGTGTGCCTGTACAAGCCTCATTGGCCCATCAGGAACATAGATATTCTTGGCGAGTGTATCCAGATGTGTGGGTAAGCCTGATAACGGCTTATAGCCTCGAATCCCTGTCCTGGTTTTTAGCGTTACTAACGGAGATGAATTAGCCTCAAGAATATGTGAACGAGCGAGAATTGAATATACGCTTTCTCCTGTAATTGGTATAACGGGGCAGGCCGTCATTCCTGACCACCATGGCTCAATTTATTGTTAATATTTAGGTCGAATACATCTTCGAGAGTTATATTTTGATTGCGGAGCTCATCAATCATATCATCTTCACCACATATGTCTCTTAATAAACTGTGGCGTACATCAGCTGGAATCAAAGGTGACCTATCCTTAAGTTTATTTATACTATCTAGAAATTCCGGATGTTGTGGTCTGAGTGGATCATTTAGACCTATTGATTCAACTTTGTTTTTGTTAATACTTTCGTGTATATATTCTTTATTTTTCGATTTATTGATACTGTTCTTTGGCTCATTTATCCTGGGTGACCAGATACCATCCTTATAATTTTGCGTGGCACTCCAATCAAGTGTTTTGTTGGATAATCGAATAGCATTGATTGCACCCTGTTCTATAACTGTTGGTGTTAATCGCTCATCCTTAGCACCTATCACCATACGCTGGGCCTCGAAAAATCCTCTTACTGCAATATCCACTATACCACGACTTGCTTCGTACAATACATTTGCAAACTCTTCTGACCATGGCGTATGAGTATTCGTTACCTGTAATTTCCACAAACGCTTTGAAACAGCCTGCCAGGTCGCTCTATGCATAGGCCCCATAGCTATAACACCACCGTTTTCAGCCCTTCGCGCATTCTTTAGCGTAAACTGTAATGTTTCTAACATTTCCTCATTTCCGGTATACATTACTGGTACACCGGATTTATTCATTAAATTTAATATAAGCTTCAGCAATGGTGGCATATTTTCTTGCGACGCTTTTTTAGGTAAACTTATACTTGAAAACTCTTCAAGAACAATCAAACCAACACGATATAATCGCGCTTTCCGAATTACCTGCTCCATCATTATCCCTTTGTTAACTCTTGATTTGATTGCTTCATTAAAAAAGTCTTCGTTTAGTGCATCATCAAGCGCAGACAAGAAGTTACCTGCAAATGTGACCAAGCTTTGATCTGCTGGACAATCGACCTTAAGCCAAACGATCTGTGTTATAGGCATCGATTTTCCATGGTAGAACTTATGCTCGATAACTTGCGGATAATAAGACAGGATACTTTCATATAACCTTGTTTTTCCAGAGCCACTTGGCCCAACAAGTGTCAAACCTACTGGACGAGGTTCAAATCTACCTGATAGCGGCTGATTCTCTGTATCATCAGGTGATAGGTAGTGTAAGTAATGATTTGAGGTGGCCAAACAAGGATTTTTTGTTGAATAACCGCGATAAAGTGCCGACTCAATACGCCTTGCCAGGTCAATACCTTCGGGAAACGGATAATTAAATCGCTCCAGATCAATTAACGCGGCTAACCTTTCCTCTGGCTTTAGACCTCTCACATTATCATCAACCACGGGCCTTATGTTAAAACGTTGAACCCATTCACTGTCAGAAAGTATCGGGGGTAATGCTTCAATAAGAGGATTACCTGCATACGCAGGATTATTATTTGTATGATACACAGCCTCTGTAATTATTGGAGTATCAATCATTGTCGCCAAGTACGTCTTCTATAAATGACAATTTTGATAATACTTGCTTATCATTTTCGCTAGTGACACCTACAGAACTTTCAGTGCTTTTCAAATTCGATTCAAGCTCAAGTAGCTCACGCTCCCTACGTCTCGCATCACGTAAGTTAGTTACGTTGTTTGGAACTTGCTTGAACGATCCAACTGTATTTTTACGAATTTCCTTTGCATTTTCACGAAGATTCTCAACATTTCCTTCCTGACGAACACGACCTAATAAGTCTGACCCTGTTTCTTTCTTCTCTCGCTTCCATTCAGATAACCAGACAACATCAGCTCGATGCATACCGCCATATAGTCTTTGCTGCTTCGGTAATAAATTGCACTGAACAAGATGACTTCGTTTATCTTTACGGACATATATAGTGCTTGAACTTCCCTCATCTAAACGCCCATCTACAGAATACTCACCTTCTGCACGAGCAAGCTCAAACCAATGTTCTGTTTCAGCAATATCGCAACTATAGTATCTATCTTCAAATTTAACACCATGCATTGTTATGCTCGCCTTAATAGCTGGCATTAGTTCAATACGTGCCTGCTCTTCATCTACAACAGACAAACTATGCAAATGTCTAGATACATGATAATTCCAGAAGTTTAACGGTGTCGGCTCCAGGTCGGCAGATACCATGCCGGGAGTGAGAATATCATCAATATTTCTTGTTGTATTAAATTCGATAAAATCCTGAATTAAGATCTTCGTAACCTCATCTAGCGTATGGATTGCTTTTTTTCTTTCATCTGGATCCAGGCGACTTCTCGGCTTTCCAAGTGTAGTACCATCCAGATCATGAAGGGCCTCTTTATTCAGTATTCCGAATCTTCGCTCTACAACAGCTTTCCAGTCAGCTCTGATTGGAGCAGCAAAATCAAGCTTTATACCTAATGGCGTAATGTGAAACTCAGAGGCATTAGAAAACATTTCTGCTCTATCACAAATGACACTTAACGGATATCCGCTACAAGGCCAATCTTCTTCTTCAATTACTACGCCATAACGAGCACAAAAATCCTTTTTAGGAAGAAAAGCATTCAACAATGCCTGTTTTGCCGCATCCCAGCTGGCATAAATAATATCCACGAATAAACCTGCTACTTTCCTGCTCGCCCGATCCACCACCACATAAATAACAGGTCGACCAATCACCCAGCTTCGATTAAATTTTGAAACAATATATATATCGGCTACTGTAGCATCAATTTCGTAACAATCACCCGGCCCGCTTACGAGCTCACTTACTCCGCTTAAAAGAGCACGTTTATGCATATCCCATCGAACGTCTCCGATCGTTTCTTTTTCATCAGCCACATAGTCAAATAACTCCTTGAACCAGTAACGAAATTGAGCATCCGATATCACGTTCGGCGCCCTTTTTTCTTTCGCAGCATTTTCCAATTCATCTTTATAAAAATCGTTCAAGAATTTTCTATAGAGTTTCGTAATTACTTTTATCTTTCTCTTTTTGTAATATTTTTTTATCACCTTTCGCATTTGTTCTTTATGCACTTCGGTGACTGCTATACCTTTTCGCTCGCTAAACCCGAAAACTGGCTGCTTTTTCGGTTTTCCACGTTGTTCTTTATCCGTTGACTTTTCTTCGCCTGGTGCGCCACTTTGCTCAAACTTCGGAAGTAATGCGTTTAATGTTTGACCATATCTCCAATATTCATTCAATGCTCTGTGAATATATATATCTTTAACGTTTAATTCTTTTGCTCTATTTTTTATTTCTTGTGTTCGTTTCTTCTCTACCAAACGTTTTAAAAATTCTTTATCTTCTACAAGTGGATATATTAATCTATATTTATCATCTCTACGTTCTTTCCAGCTAAGAGGAAGACCGTCTTCTCCCAATGACATAACAGTCGGTGTCTCGAAATCAAACTTTTCTATCAACTTTCTTGAAAGTTTATCTTCGAATAACTTCAGGCTAATT
>CAZPAE010000190.1:0-5677 GCA_964584455.1 uncultured Thioalkalispiraceae bacterium | reverse complement strand
TGGGGCACCAATTTACTGGTGAGGTTTTTTTATAAACTAAACCTTTTTCATATAAACGTGTAAAAATCCATTGTTCCCAGCGATAGTAATCCGGGTGACAGGTAGCAAACTCACGATCCCAATCATAGGCTAGGCCCAACCGCTTTAGTTGCTGACGCATATAATCAATATTGTCATTAGTCCATGCGGCAGGAGGCACATTGTTTTTGATTGCGGCATTCTCCGCCGGTAAGCCAAACGCATCCCAACCCATGGGTTGTAAGACATTTTTTCCTAGCATGCGTTGATAACGGCTAATCACATCACCAATGGTGTAATTACGCACATGCCCCATATGTAATCGTCCACTGGGATAGGGAAACATGGACAAGCAATAGAATTTTTCCTTGTTAGGATCTTCGCTGACTTTAAAGCTGTTATGGGTTTCCCAATGCTGCTGTGCGGCTAACTCAATCTGTGATGGATCGTACTGTTCGTTCATTTTCTATCTATCTGTTGTTATTTAATGGTATGGAAGAATACATGATGCTTATAAATAAATCAGCTGTTGGTTCGGCCTTGCCGCACCATAGCTATCACCATTATCAAAAGCATCAACCACAATAATATTAACACTGGCCAATTGCCCCAACGTACAAACGGCGTCGCACCCTGACGTGGCTGTACTTGGCCTTGCAATACAACCGTTTCAAACTGTGGCGAGGCTTGTACCATTTCTCCGTGATGATCCACAAAAGCCGAAATACCAGTGGTGGTCGCGCGAATCAATTCGCGCCCCGTTTCCAATGCCCGCATCCGAGCAATTTGTAAATGTTGATGTGGGGCCCATGAATCACCATACCAGGCATTATTGCTACCATTCACCAATAATGTTGCCTGCGGCAAAAAATCGATTAGCTCTTCGCCAAAAGCATCCTCATAACAAATAGAAGGTGCCACTAACTGCCCAGCCACTTGCAGGTGCGCTTGCTGTTTTTCACCGGCGCTAAACCCAGACATGGGCAAATTAAAAAAACCACCAATTTTGCGTAACACACCGGCTAATGGCACATATTCACCAAACGGCACAAGGTGTCGCTTATGGTACACACCGGGTGTGTCACCCAACACGAGTAAACTACTGTAATAGGCCGTCTCAACTTCACCGTAGGGCAAACCAATAATCAGGCTAGTGCCCGAGCGTTTAATATTTTCCATCAAACTATCACGAAACGAAGCAGGTACATCCTGCCAGAGAATGGTCAGCGCATTTTCTGGCCAGACAATGAGATCTTGCTTACCCCAGTGCGGCTGTGACAAATCTGCATAGGTTTGCATGCGGTGCATGATTTGCTCCGGATCCCATTTGGTAATTTGTGGCAAGTTGCCCTGTACGATAGCCACGTTCAACGGTTTATCAATGGGCTGAGTCCATTTCATGGTTTGCAAGCTAAAACCAGCTGCCCACACAACTAACATCACAACCATACCTATCACCATGGAACGTCGATATGCCGTGCTCAATTGCCACAATAGTGCCCCGCTCAACACACTGAACACCGACAAAGCATAAACACCAAAGATAGGTGCATACCCAGCAAGTACGGAATCGATTTGACTATAGCCGAGGTTTAACCAAGGGAAGCCGGTCATAAACCAACCGCGTATCCATTCAAACAAAACCCAGAGCAAAGGGAAAAATAACCACGACCAAGTCGATTGACTACGTCGCACAAGCACAACACTCAACCAACCCTGTAAGGCTGGAAACCAGGCTAAGAAGGCAACAAAGATACTGGTCAACAGCATCGCAACCGGTGCGGAGGTAAACCCAAAGTCACTAATGGCGATATAAACCCAGGAAACCCCAACTCCAAATAACCCTAAGCCAAATAAATAACCACGCCATAAAGCCTGCCGTGGTGTGGCATGTTGCCAACACCAAAAGAGTAGACCGGGAATCACAATCGCTAACGGATAAAGATTTAATGGTGCAAAGGCGAACGGCAATAGCGTGCCACAAATTAAGGCAACAATGTTATAAAACCAGCTTGGCCGCTCATGCACTGTCTGCATGACTTGCCTGTGCAGCCACTTCTGCCTCAGCCTTCTTTGTTACCTGAATTAGATAAACACGACGTGCATCAGCACGTAAGATTTTAAAATCATAATGACCTAAGCCAATATGTTCACCACGCTGAGGTAAACGCCCCATGGCATTCATAATCAAGCCGCCGATGGTATCAAATTCATTATCACTGAATTCGGTATCAAAGTGGGTATTAAAGTCTTCAATTGGGGTAATCGCTTTGACTGTCGCCTTATCAGCACTATGTTCCATGATATAAATATCATCTTCATAGTCATGTTCATCTTCGATTTCACCGACAATTTGCTCAAGCACATCTTCAATGGTCAACATGCCGGCCACACCGCCATATTCGTCTACCACGATAGCCATGTGGTTACGACTAGCACGAAACTCTTTGAGCAATACATCAAGTCGTTTACTTTCAGGAATAAAAATCGGTGGCCGTAAGATATCGCGTAAATTAAATTTATCTTCACTGCCTAACTGAAAATAAGGCAATAGATCTTTGGCTAGTAGAATACCAATCACCTCATCGCGATTCTCACCCACCACAGGATAACGAGAGTGTGCGGAATCAACCACAATAGGTAAGACTTCTTGCATACTCATGTCCCGTTCAACAACGATCATTTGTGAACGTGGCACCATGATATCGCGCACCTGCATTTCATTAACTTGCAGCACCGCCTCTATCATGCCTAATGCATCAACATCGATAATATTATTATCGTGTGCATCACGCAGTACGCTAACCAGCTCCTCTCGATCGCGAGGATCTGATTGTAAAAAATGAGATAGGCGCGTTAACCAGGAACGGCCATTTTTTTCTTCCTTGTTTTGGTGCCCATTCGGGCGACTCGATCGGTCCTCGTTCATGAGTGTGTTATCACCTCGTAAGGATTAGAAAAATCTAAATCCGCTAAAATTTGAATCTCTAATGTTTCCATTTCCTGTGCCTCACTTTGGGTTTGATGGTCAAACCCCTGCAAATGTAAAACACCATGTACAACCATATGTGCCCAATGCGCTTGTATGGTTTTACTTTGCTGTTGCGCTTCTTGCTGCACAACCGGTGCACAAATCACTAAATCACCCAACAGCGGAATCTCTAACGGTACTTCTGACTCAAACGGAAAAGACAGCACGTTGGTAGGTCCCGCTTTATGGCGATAGGTCTGATTTAACTCAGCACTTTCTTCGCTATCTACCACACGAATGGTTAACTCTGCCGGTGTCGTAGCCTGCAATGCGGCATCGGCCCATGCTTGGAATTGCTCCGCGGCGGGGATATCAGCGGCATCAGAAGCCAGTTGTAAATCAACTTGTAAAGCCATCTTAATTTGCGTCTGTGACAGTGGCTTGATCAGCTTGTTCGTAGGCCGTCACAATCCGTTGTACCAAGGGGTGCCGGACCACATCCTTTGCCGTAAAAAAGGTAAAGTTAATCCCTTCCACATCTTTTAATACATCCACCACTTGGCGTAACCCGGACTTTTGCCCACGGGGTAAATCAATTTGAGTCACATCACCGGTAATCACCACGGTCGAGCCAAAACCAATCCGAGTTAGGAACATTTTCATTTGTTCTAAGGTGGTGTTCTGTGCTTCATCTAAAATAATGAAAGAATCATTTAAGGTTCGGCCGCGCATATATGCCAACGGTGCTACTTCAATCACATTTTTTTCCATTAACCGCGCAATACGCTCAAAGCCCATCATTTCATATAGGGCGTCGTAAAGTGGGCGCAAGTAAGGATCGATTTTTTGGTTTAAATCACCTGGCAAAAAGCCCAATCGCTCCCCGGTTTCTACCGCTGGACGAGTTAACAAAATACGTCGAACCCGATCGCGCTCTAGGGCATCGACGGCTGAGGCCACAGCTAGATAGGTTTTACCGGTACCGGCTGGGCCAATCCCGAAGCTAATATCATCTTGTTGAATATTGCGTAGATAACGGGCCTGATGCGGACCGCGCCCGCGTACCGTACCGCGTCGCGTTTTGATGATCACTTCATCTTCGACTCGACTGACCTCATCAATCAGCGCATCGACACCCGACTCTTGTAAACACAAATTCAAATGTTGGGGGTTTAACGTCCGATGGGCGGTTTCTTCATATAGGTAACGTAAAACTTGGCTAGTCGCTTCCACTGAGCGCTGCTCGCCAATGATCCGAAACACATTACCACGATTATTAATCTCCACCCCAAGGCGGCGTTCGATCTGGCGTAGGTGCTCATCGAGCTGGCCACAGAGGTTCGCCAACCGTTGGTTATCGGCTGGTTCCAGAGTTAGATCAGAATAATTCGCTGCCGTGCTCAAAGTAAAAAAGGAAAAGAGTTAGAGAACACTCGCGGCAACCGGGGACAGAGCCACTAGCTCGCCTCGCAGTGAATTGGGTAGGGCTTCGGTAATCGTCACGTTGACAAACTCACCTATTAGGTTGTTATCTCCCTTAAAGTTTACCACACGATTGTTACCTGTGCGGCCACAAAGTTGGCCCGGATCTTTCCTGGAAGGGCCGGTGACCAAAATTTGCTGTTGAGTCGATACCATACTTTGAGAGATGTTTTGTGCTTGTTGGGCAATACGGGTCTGCAAAATTTGCAGGCGCTGCTTTTTGACCTCCAACGGCACATCATCAGGCAAGCTTGATGCCGGTGTGCCTGGCCGCTGACTGTAGATAAAGCTAAATGAATGGTCAAAACCCACATCGGCAATCAAATCCATCGTGGCTTCAAAGTCGGCATCGGTTTCACCGGGAAAGCCAACAATAAAATCCGACGAAATACTAATATCGGGTCTCGCTGCACGTAATTGGCGAATGGTCGCGCGATACTCCAGCGCCGTATGTTTGCGCTTCATTAAGGCAAGAATCCGATCAGCGCCACTTTGTACCGGCAAGTGAAGATGACTCACTAAAGCGGGCACAGTTTGGTAAACCTGAATTAGGCTGTCACTCATTTCAATAGGATGGGATGTGGTATAGCGAATACGATCGATGCCGTTAATAGCAGCAACATACTCGATCAGTAAGGCTAAATCCGCCACACCGCCGTCATGCATGGCACCGCGGTAGGCATTCACATTCTGCCCTAACAAGGTAATCTCACGCACCCCCTGCTGTGCCAACTGCACAATCTCCGCAATCACATCATCAAAAGGTCGGCTCACCTCTTCTCCGCGGGTATAAGGCACCACACAAAAAGTACAATACTTGGAGCAGCCTTCCATAATCGACACGAATGCAGTGACCCCATCGGCCTTGGGCTGGGGCAGATGATCGAACTTTTCAATTTCGGGGAAACTAATATCGACGCTCGCCTGCTTTTTATCCAGCACCTCATTGAGCATGTGGGGTAAACGATGCAGGGTTTGGGGACCAAACACTAAATCCACAAACGGGGCTCGCTTTAATATGGCTTCACCTTCCTGACTGGCCACGCACCCCCCCACACCAATAATCACATTGGAATTTTGTGTTTTGAGCGACCGCCACTTACCCAATAAGGAAAACACTTTTTCCTGGGCTTTCTCGCGCACCGAACAGGTATTTAGCAATAATACATCCGCCTGCTCAGGTTCATCGGCTAATGTCAGGCCATG
>CAZPAE010000189.1:0-5685 GCA_964584455.1 uncultured Thioalkalispiraceae bacterium | reverse complement strand
GGGCTCGACCACGTGAATTGTAGTTTGAACTCATGGTAAAACCATAAGCTCCGCTAGAGCGCACAGCCAGTAAATCCCCCTCTTGTAGGGTCAAAGTGCGTTGCTTTGCTAAGAAGTCACCGGTTTCACACACAGGGCCAACAACATCGTAACAATATGTCTCACCATCAGAATGCGGTGTGACAGGGGTAATCTCTTGCCAGGCGCTGTATAGTGCGGGGCGCATCAAGTCGTTCATGGCAGCATCAACAATAGCAAAATGGCGTTCACTATTATGTTTTAAATGCTCCACTTTGGTTAATAAGATCCCTGCATTACCTGCGATAGCCCGGCCTGGCTCAAGAATAATAGTTTGTTGGCGATTTCCCAACGCATCACGCAAGGCTAGGGTATATTCACTAGGGGATGGCGGCGCTTCCTCATGGTAACGAATACCAAGCCCCCCTCCGATATCAATGTGCTCAATATTGATATCCTTTGTACTCAGTTGATCCACCAATAGCAAGACACGTTCTAATGCATCGACAAACGGGGCAGTAGAGGTGAGCTGTGATCCAATATGGCAGTCAACGCCACGAATAGCGATATGTGATAGTTGTGCTGCCTCTTGGTAAACCCGTAATGCATCATCAATGGTAATACCGAATTTATTTTCTTTTAATCCGGTGGAGATATATGGGTGAGTTTGCGCATCGACATCAGGATTAACCCGTAATGATATGGATGCGGTTTTGTCCATGCTGGCGGCAATAGTGTTAATGCGATGTAACTCTGCTTCAGATTCAACATTAAAGCAATGAATGCCAACTTCCAAGGCGCGGGCTATTTCATCAGGGCGTTTGGCGACACCAGAGAAAACCACTTTATTAGGATCACCACCGGCGGCAAGTACGCGCTCTAATTCACCCACAGAAACAATATCAAATCCTGACCCCAATCTTGCCAGTAGATTTAATACCGCAATATTCGAATTCGCTTTGACCGCATAGCAAATTAAGTGTGGCATGTCTGTTAAGGCCTGATCAAAGGCGTGCCAGTGCCGCTCAAGCGTAGCACGCGAGTAGATATAGCAAGGCGTACCAAAGCGTTGCGCAATATCGGCAACGGCCACATCCTCAGCATACAACGTATCGTTGCGATAATTAAAGTAATCCATGGAAGCTCAAATGTATTATTGGGTTTGTTGTTGTGTTGGTTGCTTATCAGGCAAGTACAGTGGGCCCTTCTTGCCACAGCCGGTGCTAGCAAGCATCGTGAGTAATAATAGGCCTGTGTAAAATATAGGGTGTTTCATGTTGTTACTGGGACCCGATGCGTTAAGTTTTCGCATTATAAGCCCATCAGCATGGTTAGCCCAAGTCCCAGGCAGGCCACACCCTATAGTGCACTGGGCTTGGGGCATGAAGTCCAGGCTATAGGTGTGTGATAGGCTAGTATTAGTGGTGAACATAGAAAGGTTTTATTAAATGACGCCCATATATATAGGTATCAGTCTATTTCTCGCGATAGGTTTGTGGTTATTGGGTCGCGGTTTACGGCGCTTTTGGCAAAGAAAGTGGGTGCGCGGCAGTATGCAGGGGCTCAGTGGTGCGCTTTGTTTGAGCATAGCTGCTTTGAGTATTGCCATCGCTATGAACCTCTATACCTACCAAATTTTTACCCAGGAACAAGAAGTTGCCCAAGTGCGCATAGAGGCGCTGGGACCACAATATTTTCGGTTATATGTCATTTCTCACCCACAGCAGGCACTGACTTATGAGCTACGAGGTGATGAGTGGCAAATCGATGCCCGAATGATTAAATGGCATGGCTTGGCTAGTTTGGCGGGGCTAAAAACGGTTTATCGTTTAGAGCGAATCAGTGGCCGATATCGTGATATTACGCAAGAACGATCAGATATTCGAACTGTGCACAGTCTTGCTACTATCAGTGGCGTTGATCTTTGGCAGTTTTCAAAACGGTATCAGTCCTACATGCCTTGGGTAGATGCGGTATATGGTAGTGCGGCATATTTGCCGTTAACACATAATGCGCAGTATAAAGTGATGGTTTCCCAGTCAGGGCTATTGATCCGGGCGGATAATAACGTAGCGCAAGAAGCCATTAAAAACTGGCGATAATTTTATAAGGGTATCATTTACGTGCAAATTCGCACTCAAATATTTAGTTGGGTTTTCCTTGCGACCATTTTGCCGCTAACCGCAATGGCCTTAGTGGCGACTTATTATATTGAATCGGATTATGAACGTGGTGCGCGCGAGGCGATTGATCGCAATTTAAGTACCTTAAGCGCAGAGTTAAAACGACATCTGCAAACCCAACAAGACTTGGCCATGGGGCTATCTCGAGCCAATGTGGTACAAGCGTTTTTACCGCACTTACATAAAATTAAAAATGGTACTGTTGCCGCAGACTTCCATCC
Organism: uncultured Thioalkalispiraceae bacterium; assembly: GCA_964584455.1. GTDB lineage: Bacteria > Pseudomonadota > Gammaproteobacteria > UBA6429 > Thiohalophilaceae > CAZPAE01. Next base: position 3,263 of record CAZPAE010000189.1, on the reverse strand, counting down.
ACTAAGAGATCGTATCAATTATTATTTTGAAGGCTTTCAAACAGTCCTGAGTGGTATGTACATCATGCGACTGATGGATAAACAAGGTAACACTTTAGTGAAGGTGACAAATAAAAGTCGTAGTGCTGCGGTGTATGAAAGTATGAATGGGGTTACCTATGTAGAACAAGAAATAAGTGACAGCCATTTTTTCGATATGTTAAAGAACATACCTGAAAATGATATTGGTACAACGGTGTTAATTCACAATAAACAACAGTCAGAGGTAATGAGTACCTTAGCGCTACTTGATTATGTTGTGCCGTTATATCATGAAGATGAATTAGTAGGTGCGCTTAGCGTGACATTATTTGGTGAAGAAATTGACCGTATATTAAGTTATGCCCCGCGTTTATATAATGCGGCATTATTTTTGGCTGAGAATAACCCTGATGATCCAGCACGCAATGGCATGGTGTTATTTGATGATATTCATGAAATTAATTTAAGACAGATTCGTAATGAAAGTACCACGCTGACGATGTTGTATGGCGAAAAAGTTAGTCAACAAGTGAGCGATACTCCAGTAGGGATATTTTACGATGATGAAACAGCGAAAAATATTTACTACATGGAAATTTTCCCCTATCCCTCACGGTTAACCAGTTGGATTATTGGTATGCGTGTTCCACAGTCAGCCATTGCTGAGCCATTCCAGCAGTTACGTTGGGTAATTTGGGTCGTAGCCAGTATCGCACTCATTATTAGTTTATTTTTAGCGGATATTGGTGTGCGGTTGATTGCACGCCCGGTTAAGCAGCTGGCTCGTCATCTTTTATCGTATGCCCGAGGTGAGCATGCTGAGCGAGTACCGACAACCGCACGCATTAATGAGATACGTGACTTAGAACAAGCCTTTAATCAAATGGCGGATTCATTGGATAAGGCCAGTCGAGAACGTGATAGTGCCCAGAATATGATGCTGCAAAGCGTGAAACTGGCGAGTATTGGGCAAATGGCAGCGGGGATTGGACATGAGTTAAATAATCCACTTAACAATATTCTCTCCTATACCAAATTATTAGAGCGCAATATTGCACAGTTAGATGAACGATCTTATCAAGATCTACAATCATTAAAGGAAGAAACATTGCGTGCCAGTGATATTGTTAGTGGCATTTTGAATTTTGCACGTCAAGTGCCACCTCGCTATGAACCATTTCATGTGCAGGCGTGGTTGTTGGACACATTTACCCTGGTGCGCCAAAGTGCAAAAAATGCGGGTATTGTCTTAACGGATGAATGCCATGATGATTTTATTATTGAAGGTGATCGCGCCCAACTACAACAAGTACTCATTAATTTATTATTAAATGCCATTCAGGCAAGTGAGCCGGATGGTATGGTAAAAGTCATTATTGGTCAGTCTGATAGTAACGCGGTGATTAGTGTGATTGATCATGGTAAAGGCATTGCCAAGAAAGATTTAGATAAAGTATTTGATCCGTTTTATACCACTAAGCCCGAGGGTGAAGGAACAGGATTGGGTTTATCGATTAGTTTAGGCATTGTTGAAAGACATAATGGTAAACTTTTACTGGAACCTAACCCGGATGGTGGTACCATCAGTATGATGTTAATCCCATTAAAATCAACTGAGCCAGGTTCATGAATAACGCGACGATACTATTTGTTGATGATGATCCCAAGACCGGGGAGCTGATGCTACGTTTTACCGAAGATGCGGATTATGTGTGCAAGGTATTTCAAGACCCAGAGCAAGCATTAAGCTATTTTAAGAAGCAAGGCGCCGATCTTATTATTAGTGATTTGCGTATGCCTAAAATGACGGGTATTGCATTCTTACGTGCTGTGCGTGATTTAAACCAACAAATTCCTTTTATTATCGTCACCGGCTATGCCGATGTGGAAAGTGCCATTGAAGCAATGCGCTTGGGAGCCAGTGATTTTGTTAAAAAACCCTTTGACATGGATGAGCTATGTTTGCAGATTGAAAGAACACTCAAACATGATGCCCTAGTTAAAGAAAACCGACTTCTTAAACGGCAGTTACGCGACGAGCAACGTCGTTATGATATGGTTGGTCAGTCTAAAGCGATTAAAGATGTTTACGCCATTATCGATAAAATTGCCGATGTTCGTTGCAATGTGATTATTGAGGGTGAGTCTGGTACGGGTAAAGAATTAGCTGCACGAGCTATTCATATGCACGGTCAGCTTTCTGATAAGCCGTTTATTGTAATTGATTGTGGTGCACTAACTGACACTTTATTAGAAAGCGAGCTGTTTGGGCATGAAAAAGGCGCGTTTACCGGTGCCGTATCGTCAAAGGCCGGTTTATTAGAAGCCGCAACCGGTGGTACGGTGTTTCTCGATGAGATTGGTAATATTTCTGATGCTATGCAAATTAAATTATTGCGAGTGGTACAGGAACAGCAAGTGACACGGGTTGGTGGTATCAAGCCCATTTACATCGATGTGCGGTTTATTGTGGCAACGAACCAAGACTTAGAAGCACGTGCCCATGAAGGTACCTTCCGTCATGACTTATATCATCGTTTGAATGTTGTAAAACTACGCATGCCTGCATTGCGTGAGCGGCGTGATGATATTCCTATTTTGATCCAGCATTTCGTGGATCGTTTTAATCAACAGTATCATCGCCAGATTGTGGGGTTTGATGCTAGCTCTATGAAAAAGCTCATGAGCTATCATTGGCCGGGTAACATTCGTGAATTACAAAACCTTGTTGAGCGGCATATTGCGTTGTCTGATGGGGAGCATATCATCCTAGATGAAACAAATAGCCTAGGTGCCAGTCCAGGTAAGGGGGATGGTATTGATGCCGATTTACCTGCACTAGCGGAGTTAGAGCGCCGCTATATTATGAAGCTATTAAATTTATTTGATGGTAATCGAGAAAGAACAGCCAGTACCTTGGGTATTAATAAGTCGACGCTTTGGCGTAAGTTACAAAGCTATCGCAGCAATAGCGACGATGTTATCGATAGTGATGAAAGTGAGGCATCATAGCGGCCAATTCACATGATTTAATTTTAATCATCGTCATCAAATTGCAATGAATAACGTGCATATTGCAAGATGCAAGAACAATGGAAGCCGCTAACTCTCTGTTTTTACTAGTGTTAATCTTGGCCTGTATTTTGCGATACAAAAATGAAATGTGAATCCATTCAGGAGGAATTTCCATGCAACGAAGAACATTCTTACAAGGTAGCGTCGCCGGTGGAGCGGTTGCGGTT
>CAZPAE010000188.1:0-5700 GCA_964584455.1 uncultured Thioalkalispiraceae bacterium | reverse complement strand
ATTGGCAGTATTATTCTGTATTTTTTCCGGTAATGACATGTGTTTCCATGGCTTCACTCCAATCCGTATCCTCGGCATGCAAATAGATACTGGTGGTTTCCATCTTGGCGTGGCGTGCATTTTTATTCACAAATCGTAAATCCATGCCGGCGTCCAATTGATGGGTCAACCCGGTATGCCGAAACCAGTGGGTGGAAGCCTGGCGTAACTTATCGGCTTTGACCGGATCGCTGCTTTCAAGATTATCCGCGGCTACTTGCGCCAGTTTTTTCACTATACGATAGATCATATTGGCGCTAATGCCACGCGTACCTGTGATATTGAGTATCACTGGCGTAGTTTCATTGATTTGTGGTCTTGGTGCCAATTTTAAGTGCTGCCGATAACGCAGTAACGCTTCCAACATAGTGGTATTCACTGGAATACGCTGTGTTTTCTCGCCTTTACCGGTGACATGCCACCACCATTTTCCTTCTCGTTCCCGAAAGCTTCCCATGGTGTGATTGGCGATTTCACTGACGCGAGGAGTTAATAAATAGAGTAACGATAATAAATAACGGTTACGTTCATAGTGCGATCGCTCTCGATCGGATGAAGGTGCTTGATCGATAACAAAGTTGTAGAGGTATTCCCACAAGTCTTTTTCCAAATAACGTTCAATGACCTGGTCATCCTGTTTCGCCTTGGGTAGACGGCGCCGGCGCAGCGCAAAGGGATTGGCGGCCAGATAACCGGCTTCAACGAGATAACCCAGTAATGACTGGATGATCACCAGTGCCTGGCGCTGGCTTTGCGGTTTGAGTGGTCCCTGGAAAGGTCGCCATTGTTCAGAGTTTCTTGGATATCGCGGACCACACCATTTTTCGGCGGGTTGCGGATCGGTCAGAAACTGCTCATAGGCAATAAAATCATCCCGACTCAAATCAGAGAGTGGTTTGCCACGTTCCAGGATGGCCCACAGCAGTAGGCGTTCCGCCTCTTTTCGGTAGTTACGAAACGTCTGGGGTGAGTCCTGGTATTCACTCAACCAGGTCCGAATCGCCGCCAAATCATCGTCTGCGGCGATCTGACAGGCATTACGATTGGCACGATTGAAGCCATGGGCGCCAGAGAGTGCATCTGGCAAAGTTAGCTGGTCTATGGTGGTCGGTAATTGCATATTTTTCCTCAATAAACAGTCAATTACGTCTCTGTGAGTTCTCCCCTGCTGTTTTTATTATAGTTCATGATAATGGTAATAATCATGAATTACTAGTCTTTTTCGTGATATTAGTTACATATTACGTATGCATGTCTATAATGATAACTAACGGAAGCAACTGAATATCAACCATTTAAGAAGGTAGTAGAGGTTATGGCACGACCCGGTGTGGAATATGACGACGTTGCTCGTGTGGCACGGCAACTTGTAAGTCAAGGGGAATCTCCATCAGTACAAAAGGTGCGGGATCGTCTAAAGACAGGGAGTAACACGACCATTGCGATGCATTTGAAGGCATGGCGAGCCAGTTTAGCAGCCTCCAAGTCCCCTGCTCTGCCGGAATCCGTACCCGAAGATCTGATGAATCCATTGGATGATTTTTGGAGCTTAGCGGTCGCTAAGGCCGAATCTAATTACCAGAAATATAAAGAGGAATTGGAAGCCAAAATGGCCGCCGCTGAATCTACAAAGGATGAGGCGTTAGCCCAGTTAGCGGAGAAAAATAAAGAGTTCGAGACAATGCGTGAATCATTGGTCACAGCTGAAACCAGGCTTCAAGGCACTGAGCAGCAGTTGCATACACTTCAAGGCGAACATACTGTCACGTCAAGTGAACTCGCCCACGCCCATGCAGAATTAGAGCGCACGCATACCCTCCTCCAAACCCAAGAACAGCGCTTTGAATCAGAACGCGATCAGCTCCAGAATGATCATGCGGGAGCCCTGCAATATGAACGTGAACGTTCAACCTCAACTGAAAATCGTCTCTTGCAGGAAATTGATCAATTGCGCCAGAAAGCAAAAAATCTGGAGGCAGAATTGACGACACAACAAAAAGACTATCAGACCCGGCAAGAACTGACTCAACAACGTGAGCTTGCTTTACAGCGAGAAATCGCTGAAGTGACAGCAAGAAACGAACAGCTTGATTCTATGGAGCAACAAAACAAACAAGCGACTGAAACGATGAACAATCAACTGACCGCTGTCCAAGAACAATTATCGAAATCGCTCGATACGGTCGAAGCCTTACGAAAGGCTTTTGGGGCATCCAAAGAGAATGAAATTCAATTAGCGGCTGAAATTGGTCGTTTGAAGGAAATCAACACACAGCTACAATCAGCTAAACGAGGTTAAGGACATGAGCACCCAATCCAAAATCGAATGGACGGAACAAACCTGGAACCCGGTCACCGGTTGCACCAAAGTTTCACCTGGGTGTAAACATTGCTATGCGGAAACCATGGCCAAACGACTCACGGCGATGGGTGCACCAGGATATGAAAATGGGTTTGACATTTCACTGATGCCAGATCGTTTAGAGCAACCTTTAAAACGAAAGAAACCAACCGTATATTTCGTCAATTCCATGAGCGATTTATTTCATGAAGAAGTACCCTTTTCATTTATTGATAAGGTCATGAAAACAATTACTCTAACACCACAACATACCTATCAAATCCTCACAAAACGCGCTGAGCGCTTATCTGATTATTTTAAGTCACGGCAAGTTCCATCGAATGCCTGGCTAGGTGTGTCTGTGGAAGACAAAAAATATGGGGTACCTCGTATTGATTATTTGCGCCACGTTGCAGCAAGGATCCGATTTTTATCAGTAGAACCCTTGCTTGAAGATATTGGACAAATTGATTTACAGGGTATCCATTGGGTTATCGTGGGTGGTGAATCTGGCCCAAAGGCCCGTCCTATGAAACCGGAATGGGTTGAGTCCATTCAAATACAAAGTAAAGAACAAAATGTTGCGTTTTTCTTCAAGCAATGGGGTTGCTGGGGTGCGGATGGTAAAAAGCGCGCCAAACAACAAAATGGTCGGCTATTTAAAGGCAAAACCTGGGATGCTATGCCGTTGAATTTGTAAAGCAAGGAAAGGAAAGCACGAATGGCGGCGCCAAGAAAAACCATCTGGAAGTTAGAACCCCATAGCAAGGGAAAGCATCTTGTGCTTCAAGAATACCTGAAGGCGTGGCTTCCCATTATTTCGAGTTGGAATAAACGTATTCTTTTTATTGATGGGTTTGCTGGACCTGGTACATATACCAACGGTGAACAGGGATCCCCGCTAATTGCTTTGCAGACATTCAAAGATCATGCAAATCTGAAACATTCTGACTTTGAAATCACTTTCTATTTTATTGAAAAAGATAAGAAAAGAATTGAGCATATGGCTGGTTTGGTAGGCGAGCTAAAACCAGCATTACCTGGCACATTTAATATTCATATTGAACAAGGTGAATTCAATGAGTCGATGACATCTGCACTTGATGATATTGACACACAAAATGAGCAACTTGCACCTTGTTTTGCGATGGTTGATCCATTTGGTGTCTCTGATACTCCTATGGGTATAATTGAGCGGATTCTGAAAAATGATCGAAGTGAAGTCTATATTTCGTTTATGTATGAATGGATAAACCGATTCAAAGAGCATGATAATTTTGAACAACATCTTGATGCGTTATATGGATGCACAGGATGGCGCTCTGGTATTGAGTTCGAAGATCCCACAGAACGAAAAACCTTTCTTTTTAATTTATACAAACAGCAACTTAAACATGCGGGTGCTAAATATGTCGTTCATTTCGAGCTTTATGAAGGCAATCGTCTTGTCTATGCCATCTTTTTTGGCACTAAGCATTTAACCGGTTGTGACCGAATGAAACAGGCCATATGGAAAGTGGCCCCCTTTGGCGATTTTGCCTTTCGTGGTACACACAGTGATCAATTGATGCTGAGTTTGGAGTTTTCGGACTTTACGCCACTCATAGCATTACTCCAGCAGAAATTTCGTAGTCAAGGATGGGTGGGTATTCAAACAGTACTTGATTATGTGATGTCTGATGAAACTGACTTTCATGGTGGGCAAGTTAAGAAAATACTGCGTGAAATGGAGGATAAAGGGTTGATCGAAATCAAAGAAGGTACGCGAAAACGGAAAAAGAGCTATCCGGCAGGTACGGAACTGCGTTTTTTGTAATTTACTTAGTCGTCTACATCGCCTATCCATTTAGACCTTTACTAAAGGCCGCAAGATAGCTTTCCTGTTGTGCTGGGTAGAAAGTTATAGAATTAGGCAATGCTATAGAATTCAGACAGTTAGCATGGAAAATAAGCAATTGCTCATAGGGTGAGATTACGCTATGCTAATAAAATGTTACGCATTCTAAACATCATTCTGGCTCTCAGCATTTTAACCACCCAGTCGGCATGGGCTATCCATGGTGGTGATTTTGATGCGGCTGATAATAATGATGATGCTGGACAAATCCATTCCTTGCCCGCTGATCAGCATGATGAGTCATCTAACGACTGCAATCATTTCTGTCATGCCAGCGGCCACTTCGTCGGTCTCTTCACAAACAATGCCATTGATCTTTTATCTGCAAACGACAGATATGATATTACTTTCAAGAATCGTGTCACCTCACTAAATTATCAACCCCCTATCCCCCCCCCTATTTCTTAAAACCTTTTAGCAATACCTATGTCGCTGCACATTTTGCTGTGCAAGTGATCGTTGATCCGTATTTTTAAATAAGGTTTTAGAAACATGTTATTCATTAAACCGCGATTTATTCGCCTGGTTGTGTTTGCCGTGATGGCGGTGAGTGTTGGCTTGTCTGGTCATACCGTATTCGCAGCCAATACCAACAAAATAGACACCGCCCCTGTTGTGATACAACACTTTATTCAACAGGTGATTTCAAACCACCCTCGTACAATGGCAGCTCAGGCTGAACTGGATTCAATAAAAGCGAATCTCAGTGCGGCAGAGCAAGCGATTTACAATCCCGAACTGGAACTGGACACTGAGAAAACCAATATTCGTACGTCGACCATTGGACTCAGCCAGACCATTGACTGGGGCGATCAGCGTGGTGCCAAAACACAGATTGCCCAATATCAACTCGAAGCCGCACTGGCACGGTTTCAACAGGAACGTCAACAACTCAGCCGGGATTTGCTGATTACCTTAAGTGATTATCAAAACCAGACCCGCCAGGCTGAGTTATCCAACCAGCGTTTAAATCTGATGAAAGACTTTTATAGTCTTGCGCGGAAAAAACATGCTGCGGGTGATATTAACCAGGTGGAACTGGATCTGGCCCAACTGGCTTATAACGAAACAGTGTCAAACAATGCACGGGTGTTAGCAGATCAGGTCAATGCCGAACAGGCACTGGTGGCGTTGTTGGGTACTATACAAGGCATCGATCTTTCACGACTCCCTGATATCTCCATCGATTACACGGAAGTTGCTGTTCCTGCGGATATGGATACATTTTTACTGACACTACCACAGATGCGTATCGTGCGCGCCAATGTCGCGGCAAGCAAACAGACGATTAATTTACGTGAAAGTGAAAGCAGTGCTGATCCCACCATTGCCATACGTGGCGGGAAAGAAGATCAGGAATCACTCGCCGGGCTGACCTTCACAATTCCCCTGAATGTACGCAACAGTTTTACTGCCGAGATTG
>CAZPAE010000187.1:3860-5711 GCA_964584455.1 uncultured Thioalkalispiraceae bacterium | reverse complement strand
TTTACTTAACAAATTACAGCGAACTAAGCTGAACTTGAAGAGCCCGGTTTAAGTTAGTTACCCAACTATTATAGTTCTGATGAATCATGCTGCCGTCATAACTTAGATTTTGGCTATCTTTATAATTAATGCTATAAGACTTTTTATTATACGTAATTTCCACTTTCGCCATATGCTTACGCAAATGTAAGGTACCAACTAGTTTATTTGAACCGACGGTCTTCATTTGCCAACCTAGGCCTGCACCTGCACGAATAATCGCTTTTTTCACATTTTCTAATGTATATTTCCCATCAACAACAATTTCGCTTTGTTCGATGTTAATCACTGGCGCAGTCCGACACCCCATCATAAATACCGCTGATACCAACGCGGCTGTCAATAATACAGTTAGTCTTTTCACTGTGTTCCTCACTTTTTATATTGAATAAATCGCCTCGGGGAAGAATAATATATGCTTTACCCACAATCAACCATATGTACTCGCTATCACTGCCATGATGACAACAGAGCTAAACTTCGCCGTCGTGATTCCAGCCTATAATGAGGCGGCAACCATTCGCGAGCTTGCCGAACGGGCACTGAAACAAACCGATAAACTGATCATCGTCAATGATGGCTCCAGTGACGATACTGCAGCGCAGCTTGAGGGCTTGCCGCTCACATTACTTAACCATAGCCAAAACCAGGGCAAAGCGGCCAGCCTCTGGAGTGGTATCTGTGAGGCAAAAAAGCACAATGTTGACATTATTGTGACACTGGACGGGGATGGCCAACATGCGCCAGAAGACATCCCCCTATTATTGGAAAAATATCGGCACAACCCTAACCATATTATCATTGGCGCTAGATTAGCTGATAAATCCGCCATTCCAGCAAAGCGCTATTACGCTAACCGAATTGCTAATTTCTGGATTGCTTGGGCCGCAGGGTATCCCTTATCAGACAGTCAATCGGGGTTTCGCATATACCCTTCTCACCTATTCGATAACCTGAGGATCTCCACTAATAAAAATGATAGTTTCGTCTTTGAAAGTGAAATCTTAATTAAAGCAGCACAACAACATATATATAGTCAGCCCGTTCCTATCCCGGCCGTGTATAAAGAAAATGCACGCCCCAGCCACTTTCATGGTACACGTGATATTACGCTCATCACCATCATGGTGGCCAAATCCTTATTGCGCCGTGCTCTCTACTTACCGGGGTTATATCGTTCTGCCATCAAACCTAACTTACCTCGCTTACCAGACTGTGATGGCAAACCGGATTACGATGGTTATTTCATGTTGTTTCTATCTTCGCTGATTATGCTTGTGAGTCTCGGTGGTTCATTACTGATTAGCTGGTTATATGTCATGTATATTGCCACCTCTGACATACACCGTACTGCCAAGAAACTACTGCTGCTAGGGAAACGTTTGCTAAAAAACAGACCTGATTCAGATTACCTAGCGCGACTAGCTCGAACAGAAGCAGTGCTATATCAGTCACAACAGTGCCAGGTTTATATTCTTGGCGGCAGAACTCATGGTGCGACTATCAGTGAGGCAAAAGCAGGTCAGCAATATCTCATAGAGCATGGTATCCAACAACAGCAAATCATACTCGAAGAAACCTCACGCAATACATTGGAAAACATGCGTGCCATCCTCGAACATATTGATACACAAGAAGATATGTTGTTAGTAACCAACCGTTATCATATGGCACGTAGTTTAACGATGGCAAAAGGGTTTAACTTTAAAGTCTTTGCTTGCCCGGCTGAGGATAAATTTGCATTTACTTTTGATAACCTTCGCAAAACAGCCATTGAAGCATTTCATTTGCACTGGTATCTCACAGGTAAAG
>CAZPAE010000187.1:0-3844 GCA_964584455.1 uncultured Thioalkalispiraceae bacterium | reverse complement strand
ACACCTGACACAAAATCAACGTATGCTAAAACGAATCAGCGCACCAAATGGCTAAGCCATCGCACCATTCACGCCTATTACTTGCCCTGAAATATAACCGGCTTCATCAGAGGCTAAGAAAACAACTAAATTAGCTACGTCGGTTGGATTACCCGCCTTTTGCATCGGTACTAATTGCTTAATCGTTGCTTTATCGAAAACCTGTTCGGTCATCTCGCTGGCAATAATACCTGGGGCAACCGCATTAACCGCAATACCGCGAGAACCCATTTCAATCGCTAACGATTTGGTTGCACCGATCAACCCGGCTTTAGCGGCGGCATAATTCGCTTGACCACGATTACCCATCACCCCGGCAATAGAGGAGATATTAATCACGCGTCCCCAACGAGTTTGCATCATAGGTAACAATAAAGGCTGGGTTACATGATAAAACCCATTTAAGTTCACATCGATAACTCGTTGCCACTGCGCCTTATCCATGCCTGCCATGATCGCATCATCATGTATGCCGGCATTATTAACCAAAATTTGTATCGCACCATCTGATAAAACTTGTTCTAATGCATCATGTGTTGCCATTTGATTGGTGACATCAAAACAAATCGCACATGCTTGACCACCTTGCATTTGGATCTGTTCAACAACACCTTCTGCTTTTTCCAGTCGGCTGTTCGCATGCACATAAACATAATGACCGGCTTGGGCAAGCGCCAAACAAATAGCTTGGCCAATATCACCACTACCACCTGTGACTAATGCACGTTTCATACATTGCCCTCTTCAAGCGACATCACCGTTGCTCGGCCATTAACTAATTCTGTATTTTGGTGACTCACAATAAATTGATAAATCATGTTACCTTGATCAGCATATTCCTGTTTTGCTTCTACTTGTAAACTATCATTACAGTCAGACAATATTCTGCCCGCTAATTTCACATTACGCAACGCAACTAAATAACCTTTCTCAATAGTGGTACCTTGTTGTTTAGCTTGAATACCACCATGTACCGCCATGGCTTGTGCGCCATACTCTATTAATGCATTCATTGGTAATCCTGACGTCGTTCGCAATGGGTTATCCATTTGCAAATGGGTACGACTTAAACAAACAACATGTTGTGCATCCCATTCAATGACTTCATCTAATAGGCACATTAACCCAGAATGAGGAATCAATTCACACAATTGTGTTTTATTATATAAAACCACCTGGGTCATTAGTGTGTTACCTTCACCAGGATATTGTGATCAAGGTACGGCAATACTACTTGCATACGTGCACGACGAGCTAAGGCTTCCATCAAAGGTAAACCTGCGCCAATAGCATTACCATGACGTAAGACTTCCAGCGATTTATTACGACAAACACTGACTTCTTTTTGCTGTGCATCTAATTCAATTGAGCAACACCCTAGGGTACCAGGCTCTGCTTTTGGCCCTAAACGCATTGCTATCCCCAAGGGAACATCAATCATAGGCGGTGTGCCAAAACAATCAGGTAATGGCTCATCATACGCAACGAGTAAAACGGAATCATTCTCCACACAAACTTGGCTTATGGCTTCTAACAAACCTACCGAAAAAGAATACTGCCCAGCAGATAAACTAACCGACGGCCCACTCATCGAAGAAGCAATAGCCCAGTAACCAGCCGGTGCATTATGGACAGAGTTATGAAATTGCGTGGGTGAAATCATTTTCTCATCGGTATCCAAAGCACAACAAATTTTATCCACTATGGCCATATCACCATAAGAAGAAGCAAATACAGTTGCAATGCTGCCCAAGTCATCATTGGGTTTGAGTAAAGGTTGAATAGTTTGTAAGGCCAGCTTTATTATAGCGGTTACACGACGCCGCTCATTGGCGGGTAATAAGCTGGGTATTAGATTCGGCATCGTATCTGCTTGCCAGGCTTGCTGACCTTGTAATATCGCAAGACTCGTATCTGGCTCTATCATACCCGGTGCGACAACCGAAATACCATTAATATGTACAGTCTGCATTACCACCCCAAAATCAAACTACAGTTGCTGCCACCAAAACCGAATGAGTTCGTCATAACATGTTCAATCGGTCGAGATAAGGTGCTATCGATAACAGGAACGGGCAAATCAGGATCAGGCGAAGATAAGTTTAAATTACGCGGTAATGTATTATGTTCTAAAGCCAACATACTTATTATCGCTTCAGTGATCCCAGCAGCACCTAAGGTGTGCCCGGTGTAACCTTTGGTTGAACTACAAAGTATCTTGTCACCAAACAACGTATACAACCCTTGTGCCTCAGCACGATCATTTGATGGGGTTGCTGTACCATGTAAGTTAATATAATCGATATTATTGCTATCTAGCCCCGCGCGTTGTAAGGCTGTACGCATTGCCATTACCGCACCAACCCCTTCTGGGTGTGGCGTTGACATATGATAAGCATCACTGCTTTCACCATAGCCTTTTAGTTTGACAACACCTTTCGCTTGAGTCTCTAATATGGCAAACCCAGCACCTTCACCGATATTAATACCACAACGCTGTTGATCCCATGGCTGACATAAATTAGGGGAAACCAGTTGTAATGAATTAAAACCATATAATGTCATTAAGCACAAGGTATCCACACCACCGACAATCGCCGCATCACAGAGTCCCGCCTGAATATAACGGTGTGCTGAAGCAAATACTTTCGCACTGGAAGAACATGCTGTCGAAATAGCATTACCCACCCCAGTTAAGCCTAACGATGCTTTCACATACTGCAATAATGAAGCAATATTATGGGTCGCTGAAACATCAAACTGCGCAGGTAATTGTCCATTAGCAGGATCACGTTGCGTATATGCCAACTCAGTTTCTTGTACGCCGGATGTGCTTGTTCCCACAAATACGCCGATCCGGCTGGCACCATAACGCTGCCGCAAATCAAGCACCGCTTCTCTAAATCCATCGGTATCTAATCCTAATTTAGCTAAGCGGTTATTGCGGCAATTGTAATGTGCTAGATGTGGCTCAAGTGACACTTGCTCAACCTGCTTAACCTGACCAAGCCAAGTATCAAAACCAAGCCCATCAAAACCATCGTTAGATAAACCGGTTTTCTCAGCGATGAGATTGTCAAACGTTTTATCACGCCCAATACCCAGGGGCGATACTAAGCTAGAAGCAGTAATAAAAAGTGGCTTAATTTCTTGCATTATATTTTTGTTCTAAGTGTTTGCTGGGGCGGTACCGCAATCAATGCCGCGACAAAATAACTCACCAAAATACCAATCGCAACTGTTTGTCCCATCGCAGCCAATAAAGGGATAGGTGAAAATGCCAAAATACCAAACCCACTCACGGTTGTTAATGCACTAATTTGAATCGCATGGGTACGTTGTTTTAATTCTTCGGCCTGTTGCCAAACACGGTTAAAAAACAAACTGTAATCTAAGCCCATTCCCACTACTAACAACAATGATAGAATATGCACCAAATTTAGACTATGCCCTAACAGCAGTTGCCACAATAGACTACCTGAAACACCCGCCATGACTGGAAATAGCAGCCAAATCCGCCGCCGCTGTCGCAATGACAGCAGGATAATTAACCCTATCAACAATCCCATCACAACCAAAAATCGTTGCCATGCAGACGCATTATAATGCTGCATCAACATACTACTGGTCTGACTAATATGTAAAAACCGAGCCTGTACATCCGGCACCGTTTTTAACCACTGCTCAAAAGCAGACCAATCGTGCCCGCCTGTGATGTGTACCACGGCATACCATAGACCGTCTTGTTGAAACAATCGCTGTGCTAACACGCTACCCAATGGACTATCAATTAACATGGTATAGG
>CAZPAE010000186.1:0-5727 GCA_964584455.1 uncultured Thioalkalispiraceae bacterium | reverse complement strand
CACCGCTGCTTGATCTGTATCACTTAAGCGCAATAAAGTCAGCGGCACACCAATATCGTTATTCAAGTTACCTAAAGTTGAAAGTGCCTGCTGTTCACAACGAACAATGGCTGCCACCATCTCCTTTACTGTTGTTTTACCGTTACTACCGGTAATACCAATCACAGGTATATCAAACTGCATCCGCCATGCATGAGCCAGATTACCCAATGCCTGGCGTGTATCACTGACTATAATTTGAGGAATATCGATATCGAGTGATTCTTTCACAACAATACCCACAGCACCCCGTTGCACAGCATGATGCGCAAAATCATGGCCATTAAAATTATCACCCGTTATGGCAACAAATAATTCATCTTTGCCAATACTTCTCGAATCAATACTAACGCCTCTGACAACGGAATCGTCACCAATAAGCTGGCCATGCATTGCCTGAGCAATGTTTGATAGGTGCCACTGAGTTATCGAGTTATGCATGCTCATCCTCACCTATCAATTCACGAACAACTGCCTTATCTGAGAAGTCGATACTTTGGGTACCAAAAACCTGATAGGTTTCATGACCTTTACCGGCAACTAAAATCACATCATCAACTGTTGCCTGTTGATATGCTTTGCGAATCGCCTCAGCACGATCTAATTCCACAATAGCTTGATCAGGATCTTTCATACCGGATAATAAATCTGCCACAATTCGAACAGGTGGCTCAGTGCGTGGATTATCATTGGTTAAAATCACTTGATCGGCATGTAACTCGGCAATACTTGCCATGGCTGGACGCTTCTGTACATCTCGATCACCACCACAGCCAAATACACAATAGACTTGGCCAGAAAAATGCTCACGTATCGTTTTGAGTACACTCTCTAACGCATCAGGTGTATGAGCATAATCAATAATAAAAGCAGGACTATTAGCAGTACGAATCACTTCCATTCTTCCATCGATACCGAATAAATGAGATAACCTTTCAGCAATCTCATTAGGCTCGACACCTTTCGCTAATAACACACCTGCTGTGGCTAATAAGTTTGATATATTAAATAAGCCATAGATTGAAGTAGTAATGTGATACTTATTCGCATTAATGAACAAATCAAAGCTTAAGCCTGAAGCATCTTGTACTATTGCATCAGCAAAAATTGTGGGTTGACCTTGTTCACTAGTTAAACCATAGCTAATGCACTCAACTCCAGCACCTGCATGAGTTATTAATTGACGACCAAACTCATCGTCTTGGTTAATGACATAATAGCGAAGATCTTCAAACTGAAATAATTTCTGCTTTGCTTTGGCATAGTTATCCATACTGCCATGATAATCTAGGTGTTCGTGAGTTAAATTAGTAAACACCGCGCAATCAAAATGAATATTATCAACTCGCCTTTGTTCCAGCGCGTGAGAAGAAACTTCCATAGCAACACATTGTGTCCCCTGCAGTTTCAATGTATGTAACTGCGAGTGACAGGCGATAACATCAGGTGTTGTGTGCTTTGAGGGTTGTAACTGATCAATAAAGCCCCAGCCCATGGTTCCCATTACCGCACACGATGATATTCCAGATAATGACTGCGCTACAAAATGACTGCATGATGTTTTGCCATTGGTACCAGTAATGCCAATCATGAATAGTGATTTTGATGGCTCATGATAGTAACGGTCGGCGATAACGCCGACCTTACTGTTCAAGTCTGCTACACCAATAACAGGAATCTTTTTATGCGCACCATTACTTCGCCATGCAACTGGGATAGGAATCGTACCCTGCTCACATTCCCACAGGATAGCGGCAGCACCACGGCTAAGCGCATCATCAATATAATCACGGCCATCACCATTAACGCCGGGAACCGCAATAAACAATGAGCCCATATTGACATGGCGACTGTCCATCACAATCTGGCTTATACAAACTTTGGCTGCTTCTGGATTAAGGTTAGCAACATCGTGCAACAGTTGCCCCAATGCCACAACACTACTATTATCACTTGAAACCATCATGGACGCCCCTCCGTTGCCCAAGCGAAATTAACCTCGGGCGTAGGTATCACGTCAGGTGACACATCCAATAAACGTAATGCATTTCCAACCGTTCGACTAAAAGCAGGGCCGGCTACTTCACCACCGTAGTAATGTTCACCACGTGGCTCATGAATTGTAATCGCCATCACTAAACGTGGATTATCAGCTGGCGCCATTCCCACAAAGGTAGAAATGTATCTATCATCGCTATAGCCATTTTTACCTAGCTTCTTCGCTGTCCCTGTTTTCCCTGCAACTAAATAACCTGGGATTTGTGCTTTAGTCGCAGTACCACCATCAGCTACTACCGTTTTAAGCATGTCTCTAACTTGCTTAACATATTTTGCATCAATAACTTGTTCGCCACGAACCTTTGTTGTCTGTAGCTGGATAGTAACCGGTTTAATGTAACCATTACTGGCAATGACACTATAGGCTCGCGCTAATTGAAGTGTTGTAACAGATAACCCATAACCATAAGATAGTGTAGCGCGTTCAATATCACGCCATTTACGTGGCTCATGTATAAAGCCACTTGCTTCACCGGATAAAGCACTTTGCGTCAAGTCACCAAAACCAATCCGCTTATGCAGATCAAGTAATCGCTGGGGTTTCATGGCAAGTGCAATTTTACTTGCCCCTACGTTACTGGACTTCTGTAACAATGTAGATAAGTTAATCTGACCATAGTTACGGATATCACGTACTAAATTACGCCCAACTTTCATATAACCAGGTGCTGTATTAATGACTGTATTGCGATTAAAACGCTTAGTTTCTAACCCGGCAATAATGGTAAATGGTTTAATGGTTGAGCCTGGTTCAAAGGTATCGGTGACAACACGGTTACGATAACGATAACTCTTAAATTCTTCCCGATTGTTAGGATTGAATGAAGGTTGATTGACCATTGCCAATATCTCACCTGTGGTCACATCTAAAACGACGGCGGATGCAGACTTTGCTTTATGTTCGAATACTGCACGTTTCAGTTCTCGGTAAGCCATATATTGGATACGTCGATCAATACTCAGTACTAAATCATTACCTGGTCTTGCTGCTTTAAGTGACGCAACCGTTTTAATGATATTCTTCTTTTTATGATCATTATCAGTCATCACTAACTGGCTACCATTTATTCCTTGTAACCAATCATTATAGGTTAGCTCGATACCCTCTTGACCTATATCATCAACATTGGTAAAACCGATAACATGCGATGCCACTTCACCCATCGGATAATAACGGCGGTATTCTCGTAATGAAGAAACCCCATCAATATCTAATTGCATCACCTTTTGAGATAGTGATGGACTAATACGCCGTTTTAAATAAACAAATTCTTTTCCGGCTTGACGCTTTTGTTTAATTAATTTTTTAACATGCGATGACTTTATATTGAGTAGCTTGGCCAGTTTAGCTAGCTTTGCCGGTTTTGGTTTGAAATGTTGAGGGTGAGCCCAAATGGAGTCGACAGGTGTACTCACGGCTAATGGCTCACCGTGACGATCCATAATTTTACCACGATGCGCTATAACAGGTACCGGACGCAATGAACGGGCATCGCCTTGACTTTGCAAAAAGTCTTTATTGGTAACATGTAAATCGAATGCACGCACAGACAAACCAACTGGCACAAGAAAAATAACCAGTAGCAAAATACCAATCCGAGTTCGAGCAGCAGGTTTGTGTACTTGCTCTGTCATGGCTTGATAATAACAACCTCACTAAAGTTTAAGTTATGCATGTTTAGTTTTTTACGTGCAACTGTTTCAACACGCCCATGTGTTGCCCAGGTACTTTGTTCTAACTGCAAACGACCCCAATCAACATTTAAGTTATCGCGCTCGTTTTGTAATTCTCTTAATTCAACATACAACATACGATTAGTATGTTTGGCATAAACAACACCTATGGCACTCGCTACGATGGCAATTAACAAACCTATATTGACAATCCGCAATATCATGCGATGCACTCGGCAATACGCATAATCGCACTACGTGCACGAACATTAACGTTGACCTCATCACTACTTGCTTTGACAGGTTTTCCAATTACTCGCAACTTCGCATTCAGTTCCACATGTTGTATAGGCAAATCAAGTGGATATTGTTCACCTTGACTATGTTTACGCATAAACCGCTTTACAATGCGATCCTCCAACGAGTGGAAGCTAATCACGACTAACCGACCACCTTTATTAAGCAACGATAAACTGGCCTCTAAACAATCCGATAAAGCATCAAGCTCGCGATTCAAATAAATCCGTATGGCTTGAAAGGTCCGCGTTGCCGGGTCTTTACCTTTTTCACGTACCGGTACAGCTTGCGCAACAATTGATGCCAATTGTTGAGTGGAGGCAATCATCTCTTGTTCTCGCACTTGGATAATTGCCCGTGCAATACGTTTAGCAAACCGTTCTTCACCATATTCTTTTAAAACTGTCACTAGTTCCTCTTGCTTGACTTGAGCCAACCATTGCGCAGCCGATAACCCGCTATCAGGATCCATACGCATATCCAAAGGACCATCACGGCGAAAACTAAAGCCCCGTTCTGCATTGTCCAACTGAGGTGACGACACCCCCAGATCCAGGAGTAAACCGTCTATTTTCCGCTGCCAGCCCGTATTGGCGATAGATTGCTCAATATCAGCAAAGCTTCCTCTATATATATAAGTACGTGGATCCTGACCAATGGATTGCTGTGCTGTCGCGATCGCCTCTGGATCCTTATCCATCACCATTAAACGGCCATTATCTGACAAGCGATCCAAAATCATTTGGCTATGCCCACCTCGCCCATATGTGCCATCCACATAACAGCCATCGGACTCGATTTTCAGTGCATCGATAGCCTCATGCAGCAACACTGATTGATGTATCTGTTTTTCACTCACCACTACAGCGATAAAGACTCTAGTTCCTGAGATAAATCTCCATCAGTGCTCGTTTCATCCAGCCATTCATCACGGCGTGCATTCCAAGTTGATTCGTTCCACACCTCAAACTTATTGCCCTGCCCTAATAGAACAATACGCTTTTCCAAGCTCACTAATTCACGTAGTGCCGGTGGTAATAAAATTCGTCCATGGGAATCCAACTCTACTTCCGAGGCATGCCCCAACAACAAGCGCTTCAATCGTGCGGCTTGTTTGTTAAGACTGGGTAAACGAACCAATTTACGTTCAATGTCTTCCCACTCGGGGATGGGATAAATTAATAGGCAGGGATCGCTCATATCGAGAGTAACCACTAACTGACCCTCGCCTTGAGCTTGTAATCGGTCTCGATACTTTGTTGGCACCGCCATCCGGCCCTTGGCATCGAGATTGAGAATCGTGACACCTCTAAACACGCATTAACCCCTGTTGGCACGTTTGCCATATTTTCCCACTATTTCCCACTTCATAACACTATAGGTGTCACTATGGCAAAGTGTCAAGTGAATTGGCCCACAAAATAAGGGAATTCTTGCTTATAGCTCAGTAACTTAGCGGGTTGAAGGCTATAAAATGAGCACATTTTATAGCGCAAAAAATGTTTAAATTATCATCAAAATCAGTAGCTTAGCGGAGGATATTAAAGTAAATATTTACACAAGACAGGATGATTTTTGTACATTTTAGCCATACAAAGAAAAGGTGAAAGTCCGCCCATAAGCCGGGTTCCGTCGTGGACAATCATTCATCTCGGCTAT
>CAZPAE010000185.1:0-5751 GCA_964584455.1 uncultured Thioalkalispiraceae bacterium | reverse complement strand
GTTCTGGAATTCAATTAGTATCTAATGTTTGGAGTGGAGGAAATTTAAATATTAATGCCCAATCACGGCCTTATACTAATGCGGATGCCTATGCCGATGGTGATGGCCCTAATGGTGATACGGAAGCACGTGCGCGTGCTTATAGTAATTCAGCTTATGCAGCAGGTATTTGGGCTAATGGTAATGGTGATAACCAAATCAGTAATGCGGGCAACATTAATGTGACGGTGGCACCTAATTCAGTGACAGACTCTGATGCCGATGGTGGTGGTTTCGATGGTGATGCGTTATCTCATGCTATTTCCGAATCGAATAACGCACTGGGTGTAGGTATTCGAACAGGGAATGGTAACAACGTTATCGTGAATACGGGCGTGATTAATGTCAATGTATCTCCTTCAGCAAGTACCTCGGCCGATGCCAATCCGGGTAGTGATGCCGTAGGTTTGAATACCGGTGAGACGTCGGAGATTTCATCACCACGACGTAATGGGGCACGCGCTATTGGTATTTGGACTGGCAGCGGTGATGATATTATTGTTAACCAAGGTACCGTTGCGGTGTTTGGTAGTTTAGCATCGCGCTCAGCCATTATTACGGGTGCAGGCAATGATGTTTTAACCTTGGATGATGGCTCATTTACCATAGGTAATGTTGATATGGGGTCGGGTAACGATATTGTTAATTTTGTTGGTTCTCCCACTGTCAATGGTGTTATTTCCGGTCAAGAAGGTACTAACACATTAGCCTTTATCGGTGAAGGCGAGTTCGATTTTGTCAATCAAGCAATACAATTTCAAACTGCAGTGAAAACAGATAGTGGAACTTATCGTCTTTCATCCTTAGCGCCAATGCAAAATATTGTGGTTGAGCAAGGGGTGTTAGAAATTGATGGCGATTATAACTTTGCCGCAGATAGTACTTTTACCCCTTCAGTTTCAAACGGTAATGGACAGGGTAAGTTAGTCATTAAAGGGGCATTAAACCTAGCGGGCAATATTAATGTGATTAAAGGCCGTGGCCATCATATGGATGGGGATAATCACGTGGTGTTACACGCAGCTAATGGTATTGCCAATAGCGTTTCCTTTAATAATGTTAAGCTGCCAACGAATACACCTTTATTGTCATTTAGTCATCAGATTAATAACAATGATGTTGTCGTTAATACCCAGGTTAAGCCCTTTATGACGGTAGCAAAAAATAAAAATGAAGCGGCTATTGCAGATTATCTTGATAAAATATTACCTGGTTCAAAAGACGATATGTCCATCGCATTAGGTGAATTTCAGGCTTTGAGTGCAGGGCAACATGATAAGGCATTTAAGAGTGTTAGCCCTGAATCGTATGTTAATTCTCAACAAGCGATAGAAGCAGGTATGAAGCAGTTAAATAGTACATTGTTACAGCGTACACGCGGCTTGCGTAATATTCGGACCTATAACAGGTTTACTCAACCTGGTTTCTATAGCTTTGAGCAGGGGCAAAAAGTCGCAGGCATGAGCCAATCTTTCGATAGTCTTGAGATGCTTAATATTAATTCTCGGTTATATCGCCAGTATGGTACTTGGATTAAGAGTTACCATCAGGACGGTTCCTTGGATGCCAGCGCTACCAATACAGGCTATGACTTTGATATGAGTGGTGTTGCCTTCGGTTTTGACCGCTGGATAAATAAACACTTTGCCTTTGGTGGCAGTATGGCGGCTAATAATACCGATTTAGAAGTGGCTGGAACGGGTGCTAAAAGTGATATTGAGTCACAAATTTTCTCAGGCTATGCTACCTATACCACTAAGGCCGGTTATATCGAAGGAACGCTAAGCTATGGTAATCATGTTTATGATTCACGGCGCACGGTGACTGTAGGGACAGTCAATAATGTGGTGAGTAGTGAACATGAAGGGGACAGTTATGCCTTTGCCGTTGGTGGCGGTTTGTTCTTCCCTGTTTATAGTTGGAATATGGAGCTTTATAGTACATTAAATTACCAAGTACAGGATGAAGAAGCATTTCAAGAAACCGGTGCTGGCCTGAGTCTAAATGTTGAAGCGCGCAATACCGATTTCTTAACCTCTGAAATTGGCATGCGGTTTGGTAAGCACATCGAGAGTCGGAATAGTAATTTGTTTACCGAGTTTGGCGTTGCTTGGATTCACGACTACAAAGACGATGAAGCGGTAAATGCGTCTTTCTCAGGTAATCAAGGCAGCAGCTTTGTTGTAGAAGGCCAAGATATTGATGACAATGGCATTTTGTTGAGCTTAGGCTTCAACTATTACAACAAGAAAGGCTTTTCTAGCTCAGCTGAGTATCGGACTGAAGTTCGTGATAATTATTCAGATCAAATTATCTCAGCCAACATCGAATACCAGTTTGATTAAACAACAATCATCACTCTGATAGCGTCAAGCTGTGCAATTGTCGTACTTAGCTCTTCTTGTACGGCAATTTGCATAGCTTCGAGATGCTCAATTTCTTCATTACGAATATTTGCATTGGTTTCTTTGAGTGAACGCAGTCGTTGAGTTTCGTGCTGTATTTCTTTACTAGCCGTTTGTATCGCTGTGTCACGTAATGCATTGGCTTGTTGTTCTGATAAAGCAGTACAATGCTGTATGATCGTTTTTAATATTTCTTTTTGTGAATTAACCACAGCTTTTGCGGTTTCATTATCTACATTCTTTGGTGCATAGGATTCGAGGTTAACTGCTAACTGTTCATGGCGGCTTTTCAAGTTTTGATCACAAACAATACGCACTGTAGAGTGGGGTAAATATTTGCTGGTGGCACCGGTTCCTGCTTTAGGGCTAATGTTATACAAACACTCAATAAGCAATGTACCTTTCTGAATCCCTTTGTGTTTGATCATGACCATGGCCGTATTACCTGTTTCAGAGCTAACAATCTGATCCATTGCCGTGAGTGTTAAAGGATGTTCCCAGGTAATGTAATGCATATCCTCATTAGTCAGTGCTGTTTCACGGTGATAGGTAATCACCATACCTTCTTCATTTAAGCCAGGTAGTGTTGTGGTGGTGTGTTCATTGGTTGTGATTAAGAAGCTATTACCACCATGTATGTCGCTATCAATACCCAAATTGTCAAAAATACGATCAAGATACCGCGGCAGCTCTGCATCCAAGGTTGTATCATAGGCCTGCTCGATAAGTTGGTTAGCCACTGATTCGCGGTAAGAGTTATATTCAATGAGTCGATCTCGACCATTTTGTAGCTTATCCAGTAAGGTTTGGTAACAGGTTTGTGTCTGTTGGATTAGCTCATCAAGCTTGGGAGCTGTTTCTGTTGTTGCATTGATTAGGTGTGTTGCAAGCTCAGGCTTGATTTGTTCAAAAACTTGGTTGCCAGCGGGGCAGGTTTGGGTGAAGGCAGACAAACCGTTATGATACCAGTGATACATGATGGCTTGCGCGGTGTTTTGTAAACAAGGAACATGGATGTCAATATCATGTCGCTGGCCGATGCGATCTAGGCGACCAATACGTTGTTCTAGTAAATCAGGGTTTAACGGAAGATCAAATAAAATTAGCTGGCTAGCAAATTGAAAGTTACGTCCTTCACTACCAATTTCTGAGCAAATTAGTACCTGGCTACCATCTTCTTTATCGGAGAAATAAGCAGCAGCACGATCGCGCTCAACGATATTTAAAAATTCATGGAAAACCGCAGCATGTATACCATGTTTTGTTTTTAGTGCTTGCGCAATATCAAGTACAGTTTGCGCACTTGCGGTAATAACCAGAGCCTTTTCTGGTTTAAGTTGTTTGAGCTTATCTGCCAACCATTGAATGCGAGGATCTATGTCTGCCCAGTGGGGGGCATCATCTTCCTTTGCGCTCTCATATAATAACTCTGGACAAAGCAATAATTGGGGTTCGATGTCACTATCTTTAAATAAACTGAGTTGAGTAAGATAGTACTGTGGTGTGTCTAATAAATACTCATGTACTTGTCTTGCTGGGAAGCCGCTAATGGTATGACGGGTATTTCTAAATAAGACTCTACCGGTACCATAGCGGTCGAGTAAATCGTATATGAAAATGGTTCTATCTTGTTCGTTGTCTAAGGTTTCTTGTAATTGTTCTTGGGTGCTGAGATGGCTCATGGTTAATAATTGTGACATCTCATCATTAGTCAATGTGTCATGTGTAATTAGCTTCTCAATATTATTGGCAATTGGCGCATAGTTTTGTTCTTCCTCAATATAAGAGTCTAAACTAGGGAAGCGATCGGGATCGAGTAAATGTAATCTAGCAAAATGGCCTTCTTTGCCTAACTGTTCGGGAGTGGCAGTAAGAAGTAATACACCCTGGGTTTTTTTAACAATTTCCTTTACGGCTAAATATTCAGTGCTAGCTTTCTCGGGTGACCACATGAGATGGTGTGCTTCATCCACTACGGCCAAATCCCATTCACAATCTAATATTTGTGTTAACCGATTAGGTTGTGAGGCGATGAAATCGATACTACAAATGATCAGTTGTTCGGTTTCAAATGGATTTTGTTGTGTGTGTTCTTCGGTCGCCTGACAACGTTGTTCATCAAAAATAGAAAAATAAAGATTGAAACGTCGTAACATTTCAATAAACCACTGATGTATCAAGCTATCGGGAACAATGATGATGACACGTTGTGCATGGTCAGTGAGCAGTTGACGATGCAATATAAGGCCGGCTTCGATAGTTTTTCCTAAACCTACTTCATCGGCAAGTAACACGCGTGGGGCATAACGATTGGCTACCTCATTTGCAATATAAAGCTGATGAGGGATTAAGCTAGTACGAGTACCGGTTAAGCCATATAGTGGGTGTTGCGACAGTTTTGCTTTATATTGTCGGGTGTCATAACGTAGTTCGAACCACTTTGACTTGTCGAATAAACCTGACATCAACCGATCAAGGGGGTTACTAAGTTGGATAAAGTGATCAAGTTCGGTTTCTAGTATGCTGTGCTGTTGCGCTTGATTATCCGTTCCTACATAGATAATCAGATCATTTTTATGCTCAATATGACTAATTTCAATTTCTAAACCCGCTTGATTACGAACCGTATCACCGATGGAAAAGATAACCCGGCTCAATGGCGAGCTAGTTTTAGCGTAGGTTCGTTTTACTTGTTCGGGACCAAAGATAATATCGACGGTACGGTGTGCAACTTCTGCAATTGTGCCCAGGCCCATTTGTAATTCTGTGCGGCTAATCCAACGTTGGCCGGGTTTAAAATCTTGCTTGTCCAAATCATCACCCAATTAAAAAGGGGCATATACTAGAGGATTTGCTGCAAAAAATCTTCTGTTGCTACTCTGACTAAGGTTAAGCAGCTACTTTTTTTTCTTTTTAAAACATTAACTTACGGTTGATTGTTATTTGGCCATTAAAATATACCGTTAATTGCTTAAGAATACCTATATATTGGTATTGATGACTTAAGTGCTGCCCCTAGACGCCGATATTCAAAACTATTAAGGGAAAATCAGTGACATAGAATGGATAGCAGCAAGAAACCATCTGCTTTGGCAAAAAAACTCATTGGTCTGGCATCGGCAATCAGTCTTACGATTATCGCCGCCTTGGCCTATATTGGCGCACCATTAATCATGTTATTGATGGTATCTGCGGTATGTTTTGTTTGGCTGATACTGAGTATTAAGTTGAGCAAGCATGCTCAGGTGACGACTCCCATCGTTGCGACTACAGAATATACTGGACAGACTACTGAACAGCATGAAAT
>CAZPAE010000184.1:0-5765 GCA_964584455.1 uncultured Thioalkalispiraceae bacterium | reverse complement strand
GTTTAAAATCTTATAGTGGTTAACGATGCTTGAGCTGTTCAGCAAGCTGATGACTGCCGCAAGGCTTAATCAGGGGCATCAGTTCTAATAAGGCATCTCGATAGACAGATCGTTTAAATGGAATCACCTGGCTCACGGTTTCCCAATAGTTAATCCAGCGCCAGGAATCAAATTCAGGCCGCTCACAATTATCCAAACAAACATTGGTTTCACCACAGAGTAATTTGAGTAAGAACCAAACTTGTTTTTGACCAATACAACGTGGCCGGTGAGGCCGATACCGTAAATACTGTTTCGGAATCCGGTAACGCAACCAACTAGATGTACGCCCTAGCAAGGCCACGTCTTTGGGTTTTAAACCAACCTCTTCGGAAAGCTCCCGATACAGTGCTTGCTCTGGTGTTTCGTCTGGCCGAATGCCGCCTTGTGGAAATTGCCAGGCATCTTCGCCTACCCGTCGCGCCCAAAAAAGCTCTCCGTGATCATTGCACAAAATTATACCGACGTTAGGTCTAAATCCTTGCCGATCAATCACTTAACTGAGCCTCTTCATAGCTTGGTTCAAACTATTGTTCCACACTAGTAAAATAGCTGCAAACTCCATTAAATGAAGCAGATTTTCACGAAAAAAGCGAATCCAGCCACCAAGTTACGGTAAGATGCGCCCATCTGGTGGACTAAATAGGATAATAACAGTATGGGCTTAGCCATCTTTGATTTGGATAACACTTTACTCGCTGGAGACAGCGATTATTTATGGGGACAATTTTTAGTCCGTCAGGGCATCGTGGACAGCGATGACTATGAGCGCAAAAATCAGGCATTTTATGATCAGTATAAAGCCGGTACTTTGGATATTTTTGCCTTCCAAGCCTTTAGCCAAGAACCCCTAACACGCTTTAACATGAGCGAATTGGCCGAGCTACATGAGCAGTTCATGCAAGAAAGTATTCATCCTATTATTAGCCCTGCGGCAACCAAGTTGGTGGACCAACATCGCCAACAAGGTGACACCTTGTTAATTATCACGGCGACCAATCGTTTCATTACCGCACCTATCGCAGAGGCATTTGGTATCCCACATTTGTTAGCCACGGATCCTGAAATTCAAGATAACCGTTACACTGGCCGTGTCAGTGGTGTTCCTTGTTTTCAAGAAGGCAAGGTGACACGTTTAGAACAATGGCTATCGCAAACACAACACAGCTTAGATGATAGTTGGTTTTATTCTGACTCCCATAACGATCTGCCTTTGCTACGCCAAGTCACCCGTCCTGTGGCCGTTGACCCTGATCCACAATTACGCCAAGAGGCCGAACGTTTAAACTGGCCAATTCTGCACTTACACCATACTCAAGATGAAAACACAAACGGAGTATAAACAACTGCGCTATCGCGCTTATGGAATGTTAGCCGCATTATGGGTTTTATTATTACTCAGCTTCTTTCTAGCTTTGAATACCGGCAGTGCAGCCATTCAGATTAGCGATATCTTTAATCTTCTTAATCAACCTGAAACAGATTTAGAACGCCGCATTTTATTAGAGCTGCGTTTACCCCGCGCCATACATGCTTTCACTACGGGTGCACTACTTGCCATTGCCGGTGCACTGATGCAAGTTTTGTTACGCAATCCGCTGGCAGATCCTTATGTATTAGGGGTCTCCGGTGGTGCAGCAGTATTTGCCCTCATTGCAATTGCGTTAGGCTTAGCAGGTATGACGGTTTCCCTATTCGCATTTATCGGCTCCATGCTAGCGATGTTATTAGTGTTTGGGTTGGCACGAGGACAAGGTAACTGGACTCCAACCCGTCTATTACTCACCGGCGTGGTGCTCGCCTCTGGTTGGGGTGCCATTGTGAGTTTTATTTTAAGTATTGCGCCACAAGGTAAATTACGTAGCTTAGTGTTTTGGTTAATGGGCGATTTGAGTTTTGCTGAGAACATGGCGCCAGGGTTGATCGCTTTAGGCATTGGGATCATTATCAGTTTGTACTTTGCGCGTAACTTAAATATCTTGGCCTTAGATCCACAACAGGCTGCCAGCTTTGGTATTCATGTGCCGCGTCTGCGTTGGCAAATTTATATTATTGCTTCACTACTCACCGCCATGGCAGTAGTACAGGTAGGGAATGTAGGCTTTGTGGGCTTGGTGATTCCGCACTTATTACGTCTACTCGGGTTACGTGACTATCGCTTATTGATTCCTGGAGCAGTACTCGCTGGTGGTAGTTTATTGCTACTAGCCGACACCATATCACGTAGCGCCATCACCGATGTGGTGTTGCCTGTAGGTGTATTAACAGCAGCCATTGGCGTGCCGTTGTTCATCTTATTATTGTATCGTGGCACAAGGAAAATCTAGTGCCGACACTGATTAACACTTCAAACTTATCTCTTAGCGCGGGGAATAAAACATTATGCGCAGGCCTAAACTGGCAAGTTAAGGCAGGACAAGTCTGGGGATTATTAGGTTTAAATGGTGCTGGCAAAACTACTTTATTACATACTTTAGCCGGCATACATACGCCGCAACAAGGCGAAGTGATGTTGTGGGAACAATGTGTCAGCCAATGGCCTGCAAAAGTACTGGCAAAGAAACGCGGCTTGTTATTACAACATCATCATGATCCATTTCCCGGTAAAGTGATTGATTATGTTCTGATGGGACGCCACCCTTATTTACATGCATTACAGTGGGAGTCGGATGAAGATTTTTTACTTGCCGAACAAACACTCAAGACGGTTGGTTTAGAAGGTATGGCATTACGTGATATTGACTCACTCTCTGGTGGTGAATATCAACGTATGGCCATTGCGATGATTTTATTACAAGCGCCCGAGCTTTATTTACTGGATGAGCCAGTGAATCATTTGGATTTACCGTTCCAGCATTTAATCTTAAAGCTATTTAGCGATGTCATGCGGGCGCACTCGGGAGGGATTGTCATGTCATTGC
Organism: uncultured Thioalkalispiraceae bacterium; assembly: GCA_964584455.1. GTDB lineage: Bacteria > Pseudomonadota > Gammaproteobacteria > UBA6429 > Thiohalophilaceae > CAZPAE01. Next base: position 2,805 of record CAZPAE010000184.1, on the reverse strand, counting down.
ACGACATTAATCTTGCCGCCCGTTACTGTAGTCATGTTATGTTGATTTTTGAACAAGGACAGATTCAGTTTGGGCCGGTTAACGAAATCTTAACTGAACCAAACTTATCACAACTCTACCACCACCCGATTAAATTAATCGAGCATGATGGGATTAAAAATTTTATCGCGATTTAAACGGATTGTTTGCGGACAGACTGACTACGTGGCTCACGCTTTTCTAGCCACTCTAACATGGGTAACCATTGCGCTTTATCTTCTTGCACACGCTGGTCCCACATTTCAAAAATACCGATACCTCTTGCTGAGGCACGCACATAACCTTGCGTATCACGCAAGCTAGTTAAGAAAGGCAATTTTAAGGTCGTAAGGAAACGCTCTAAAGATTGATAAACCAAGGTATTTTTTTTCACGCGATTGGCAATCACACCTACTTGTACCCCAAAGGTACGCACCTTACCTACTAAGAGCAATTCTTCAATGAAACGGGTCGCCGCATGAATATCAATCGGGCTGGGTAACACGGGGACTAAAATAATATCCACCTGACGCACTAACTCTTGTAGTGACTGTCCCATAATCCCAGCCGGTGCATCAATCACAATACGATCAGTGCCGGGTAATACGCGACGATGCCAGGATAAAGTCACCCCAGTACGGGGCTTGGCATACGCGGGTACACCATAGATTTCCTTTTTCTCTTTGGGTCGCAAGCTAAGCCATTTGGCACTAGAGGCTTGTGGATCATGATCCACCAACGCGGTGGTATACCCTTCACTGGCATAATAGCTCGCCAGATTGGTGGCCACGGTGGTCTTACCACATCCCCCTTTGGAGTTAAGTACCAATATTCTATGCATCACTTTGCTCTACTGGTGAATCACTCATATCGCATTAAAACATGAAATAGTGAGGTTATCACATTATTATGACTGGCAATGGCTGCTTAGCTGCCAATTATCATTGAATTTTAAGTATAGTCATTCCCCCCGAAACCGGAAATCTGGCCCCGAGTTTTTTAATCATAGCCTAAAAATGCTTACTTCCCAGTAACTTGACAGGGCAATATTAGGCGCGCATCATGACAGCATAATATTTGTACTTGAGGTGCCCTAAGGAATGACCTATGTCCTAGGGTGAAACGGGAAGCCGGTGAACGTCCTTACTCGACCAGTCCGGCGCTGCCCCCGCAACGGTGATCAAGTTTAGTAAATCCATATGCCACTGCCTTAAAGGTGGGAAGGCGATTTACGGGATGAACACAAATCATCCACTTGTCAGCCCGGAGACCGGCCTGAAGTCAAAATGGGTGGACGCGGAGGGCTGTCCCACAACTCGTTTTATTGTGTCTGTGTTTCTCTCCTTTGCTCACCCGATGAGTCCTAACCTAAGGTCGAGAAACATGAATCGCGCATTTAGCATTACATTGCTTATTTCCAGCATGGCACATGGGCTGATTTTACTCTCATCAGAAACTGATACCCTATGGCAACATGACAGTGCCAGCGCTACGGGTACAGCCAGTTTCATCGTCTCACTGTCCAAGCCTATTAAGCCTATTGCACTACCTCCCCCCCCTAGCCCGGCTCAGGCCCTAGCTAAACAACCCATTGCCACACTCACCCCTTCGCCTACCCCAGCAACAAATAAAACAAGTATAAAAACTCAGCAAGTTGCCACCCCCAGCCCCTCAACGCAAACACCAACACCGCCAACACAAAGTCAGCCTACTGCTGCTAACTCCGTGCCTGCTGTGGCTAACGTTAGCCATGACATGATTGATTACTTAACATCACAGTTTAAAATGCATTTTCGCTATCCCTACATCGCAAGGCGACAAGGCTGGGATGGCACAGTCATTGTGGATCTGGATATCACCGCCAACGGGCGCATCGTGGCAATTGGCATACAACAAAGCTCTGGCTATCATGTGCTCGATAATAATGCGGTTGCTACGTTTCGTGCCATTGGTACACTCTCACCCGCATTACAGGCCAAACTCAAGCAGGCACAAACCGTCTCTGTACCCGTGGTCTACCAATTAACAGGGGGTTAAAACAATATGGGTCATCGATTATCAAAAATTTATACACGTACAGGCGATAAAGGCACCACCGGTTTAGGTGATGGCTCGCGGGTAGAAAAAGACGACCTACGTGTTGAAGCCTATGGCACCACTGATGAACTCAATAGTCATTTAGGCGTCATTCTCGCTTACCAATTGCCTAGTAATTTCGTCCAGTATTTAACAGATATACAACATGATTTGTTCGATCTGGGTGGAGAGCTATGCGTACCCGGTTATATACGCTTAGATGAAGCCTATGTTACCCGACTAGAAGAAATACTCGATAAGCTCAACGCTGATTTACCGGCGCTAAAAGAATTTATTCTGCCAGCCGGTGGTCTCGCAACGGCACAATGTCATGTGGCACGTTGTATTTGTCGTCGCGCTGAACGTCGTGTCCACACTTTAAATAAAACCCATTCCGTTAATACCTTTAGTATGGCTTACTTAAATCGTCTATCTGATTTATTATTTGTCATGGCACGAGTTTGTGCCCGATTTGAAAATGGTCAGGAAGTATTATGGCAGCCGGACCGACATAGACAATCCTAAAAAAATAGGCGACAAAATGAACACAGGTATTACGATGAAAAAACCCGTCATCTTGGTTGGGGTGGGTGAGATGGGCGGTGTTTTTGCCCGAGGTATATTACGCAGTGGTTATCCCGTTATCCCTGTCACCCGGGAAATGGACATCCAATTAATCGCAGACCATCATCCAGATCCAGCATTGGTCTT
>CAZPAE010000183.1:0-5819 GCA_964584455.1 uncultured Thioalkalispiraceae bacterium | reverse complement strand
ATCACCACCCAACAATCCTCTTGTTGCTTGCTCAATAGCTGCAGAAAAAAGTTTTTTATCTTGATGTGGTGATGTACGATTAAACAAAGCCTTCATTTCATCATCAAGAATAAAAACCGGCTTCACAGCAGGATTACCCACTCGCTGCACTTGTTGCCAACGGGCGCGCTTATGATTCCAACGTTCAGTACTACCCCATATTTGTAATGGTGTATTTTGCTTACTCACCATTTCGAGTGGTAACTCTACAACTAAAGCAGAGATATTTAGCCCCGCAAAACGATCAATAGCTGAACTAAATGTGCCAATACGTGAAAAAGTGCGTGCTGAGGCAACCACATCAAAAAAGAAAGGATCATCTCTTAAGCCTGCGAACATTTTAATGCCATCTGGGCCCTCCACAATGACAGGCTCAAGCGGCTCATACAACTCTTGCGTTGTTCTGGTAGTTTCACCCTCCACAACAATACCACCGGGGAAATATCCACGCATTGTTTGTGAAACAATATCTTCTTTGCCAAATCTCACCAGGACTTTCTTATCCACTTTTGCATCACCATCGTTGTCGATATTAAAGATATAACGCACTTTAGGCGAGAACTGATACGATGAAGGTGACGTGGTGGCAGCAAAGCCATTAATATTGATTACCATCACCAACTTCGATGCATCATTTGGATTTAAAAATGCGTAAAAATCGGTGATATCGGCTGTTGCATCCGCATAAATATGCGGTGCCTCACGATGATCAGAGGCAAAACTTAGCGGTAACCCAAAACCAACCATAGCGACAATCGTGACTAACTTATTTAGCAAACTGATTCTGTACTTCATTTTTCTTCCCTCAAATCGACTACATCATCCTTATGCTGCATCTGCTTGTGGCATTAACCCAAGCTGTTCGGCATAGGCCGTTCTATCCATATAGGCTTTCACAGATAGTAACTTTCCATCTTTCACCGTAATCACATCAACACCGGGCAATGCCAGCTGTTGATTTGTGGTGGGATGTGCTTCCATTGGCCCCGTATTTTGCCCCTTCATCACCCATTCAAATACGACGGTATCATCGATAGATTTCATACTTAAAATCTCAAACTGAAAATCAGGGAAACCAGTAATTAATGCCTGGGCATATTGTTCTACTGCAACCCCAGGAATATCTTGACCCACAACAGGGTCCCAATAGCTCCCTTCTTCATGAAACAATGCCACGATATCCTCCGGCTTATGTCCATTCCATGCCGCTATATACTGCTCAACAATTTCTGCAGATTCCATTTTTCTCTCCTTTTTAAAAAATCCATATCAACATTATTTCAAATTACACGTTTTGACTTACCTGGCTACTTGGTATTGAACCTAAATTAATATCTGAGTCAGATAAGCATTTCACAACAGCACGCCCTACCCCAGCTGCAGAAGCGGGGTTTTGCCCTGTAATTAATTGCCCATCAACCACCACATGCTCTTGCCAAACATCACTATGCTCAAATAGCACTTCATTCTGTTTAAACTTCTCTTCCAAAAGGAAAGGAACAATAGTGGTCAAATTAACTGTAGCTTCTTCAGCAGCTGTAAAAGATGTCATTTTCTTACCTTTAAAAAGATAATTTCCAGCAGTATCAGTAACATTCACTAATCCTGCAGGCCCATGACATACTGCTGCTACTGCCTTCCCTGTGTGATAAGCCTCTTTTACTAAGTTCTGTAATGTTTGATTATCTGGAAAGTCCCACATCACACCATGGCCACCCACAAGGAAAATAGCATCATAGTCATTCATCGACACATGGTTTAACTTCAAAGTGTTGTTAGTAATATCTTCATAGGGGTTGCCATCAAATTCGGATAAACTGTGTGTATCAATAGGAGCAATCCCACCCTTTGGTGAAGCCACATCAATAGCAAAACCGGCTTCTTTAAAAACATCGTATGGATGAGTTAACTCAGATAAATACAATCCTGTTTTGTAATCTGCATCACCCATTTTGTCATTACTTGTTACTACCATTAATATTTTTTTCATAACCAGTCCTATTTTTCGAAGTCCATTGTTTCCAATTGTGTTGCTACATTTAACTTAGGGTTTAGTGCATATTTTGTATTAACCCATAGTGACCTCACCATATTGGGGATACCAATAAATTTATTGACTCCAACATCTGCGGCAAGAAAATCATTCACTATCTTGGCGACCTTTTTATCCCTAGCTGCAGCAGAAAATAATAATCGCTGCATGGGGTTTAGCGGCGCAGCAACGGAAAGGTCGGTAATAATTTTCAAATGCGCTCGTGTTTCATACCACCGTTTACGTCGATAGTGTGCCAAACTAGCACGTAACTCTTCCGCTTCTAATAGTGCATGTTTAGTACTATCCACTAGCCATTGTGCTGAAAGAATAGCCCACGCAATACCTAAACCATGCAGGGGATCTGAGACCATCACCGCATCCCCAATCAAAGCAAGACCATCCGGTGTTTTGCCACGTAATAAGTTAGAATTTTTCACATTTAGTAAAATATCACTAATACGTTCCGCCCCCGTCAAATCAGGTGCACTAGGTAATTTAGCAATAAAATCTAAATAACACTTTTCTCTATCCTGTTTAAAAACAGGTAATTTTTCCATGGTGGGCATTAACGCAATAAGGGTTGTATTGTGATCGTTAGGAAATTGATATGCCACTTCAGGATCTAATAACCACATCCGGGAACATTGACGATTCTCATTGGGTAAATTTCTATAAATCGCAAAACAGGAAAACCGGTTATTCTCCCACTCATGGGTTTTAATATTGGCATCTAACGCGACAGCTGAGTTTCGACCATCCGCACCAACAACTAATTGACCTAATAAGTGCAACTCTTTTTCTTTTTCAGAACGAGCAGCAATACCGATGACTTTTTCGTCTTTATATATTAGCTTGGTAAATTTTGTCGCAGGAAAATATTTAACATGTGACAAATTAATAGCTGTCTCACGCAAAACAGGATCTAATGTCATTCGCCGAATATTGTAGCCGCTGTCGGTTTCAGGGTTTGCACCATAGATCCATCCCCACCGCGTCCAAATACGAATCGTTGTAGGAACCGCATCGGCCTCTTGCTCTAACTTATCTTTTACACCCATACGCGCCAGCGTATCCATACAAGAGGATTGAATATAGTGCGTACAGATCTTTTTATACGCATCAAGCTTACTTTGTTTCTCAACTAATGCAACACTTAATCCTTGCTGTGCATATAATATAGCAGCAGAACACCCTGCGGTACTGGCACCAACAATGATTACATCATAAATACTTGTACTCGGCTCATTCATGTCAACAATTCCCTATTGAGTCCATTAATATCCTTTTTTCACGAAAATAATTTTTAACTATTTACTACCTCTTTTACACCCTGAGCATTTCCTACTGTTGGTTTATCCTTATACCAATGCTCCATACGACCACGAGAAGATTCTCTACCTTTGTTTGCAGGTACAAGTGGACTAATTTTACCTAAACCAAATGGCGGCATATTTAAATACACACATTCATAATGTTTGGGTGCAATCCGGTAAGTTTCATGCCAAATACCAACATCACCGTTAAGTCCAATTTTTTTAAAAAACCGCCGCCAATTATCCATATGTAACCGCATTGCATTAGAAGCATATTCCTCTAAATGATTATAGGATTTCCAGTACTGTAGATAGATAATCGGATTACCGACAGTAGTATATTCACCACTGAGATAACCTGAATCGGGATCTTTGCGTAATTCCCGAATCATAGACCACATGGATAGTGCAATTGGCAACCATCTATGAATTTTCCACCATTTATTTACCCGCATACCGATAAGAAATACGATAAATTCATCATCAATATCAACGGTCACTCTCTGCTTAATAATTTCTTTCATCGCCATTCTCCCCAATCACTTCAAATTTATACTGCAGCGAGAATTTTAGTTCTGGCTAATAGGCTATCAATCAAATGAGTGGGTAAAGCGGCGCTGACTAAACTATCAGTTGATTTATCTTTCTTCACCCATATTGATTCAAAAATACCATAAGCAAGTTTATATTCTTGGCCTGTGGGAGTTTGACTATAAAACTCAAAATGCAACATCACACCATTTTTATATAAACCTTTTAGCGCCATAATGACTTTGATATTATCAAACGGCATAGCTTCTCTTAGATGGTTAATCTCATTACGGATGCAGAAAAACTCTCCACCTTCTCCTGTGCCGCGGTAATAACCTGGCATTAAATTAAAGAAGAAATGGTCAACCGCCCTGCTCTGCCAATCATAGTAATGCGCATAATAAATATTCCCTACCAAATTTGACTCTTCAAGGGTGGTTTGAAACACCTGCTCATGTAATACTGGCTCTACTTTCGGTGAGGCCGGTGCAGCATAGATTTTATCTTGCAAGCTTAAGTGCGCAAGTCGCTCTGTCATCTCAGGCCGAGTTTGATTGGCATCACCTGTGCTTTTAACATCATACTTAGGTGATACTTCAGCCATGAATTGGCGTAGGTAATCTGGGTAGGGTTGTACTTCAACAATACCATGCTCTTTAATCTCAACCCAAGTTGTTGCCATATTAGTATAAGCCACTCTTTCTTCACTGCCATCAGGATTAATCTTAATCCAGTCAAAATGCATATCCACAGAAGAGTTATTCTTGCCATATACATTGGTAATCCAGGTTCTACCTTCAATCACATCAAGACAATCCACTTCACCCACAATACGCATATTAGAATGGTTAGTAACCATTCCCCAACGCCCCGATGAAAAATCAGGTACTAAATCTTCTGCAATCCGGATAATGCTTAATTCACGTACCTTACCCATCCATTTCGCATAGGTAGGGAAATTCAAGGTTCGTCTTAAAGTCGTCGTATCTTTAAAGGTAGAACGAAAGCGAAAACAAGGTTGCTGCTGGCCATGTGGCCCTTCTCGCATATAAGAATACAAGTTCTCTTCAATTCGCTCTAACCCTTGTGTTTCTATAGATTGTTCCAAACCTGCCTGCACGACGGTAGGTTGTGTTTTGGTTAGCGTAGCTGGCTCCACAATCATACAAACCATTTTCTGCCTTGGCCGAGTTAACTCGACAGCAAAACTAAGAATATGGACATCCTTGTCAGCCGTTGATACTTTTAACAGCACAGCACTTCCTTGACGTCTTTCTATCATGATCTGCTTAGGTTTTGTTTCATATGCTTTAATGAATGACTCTACAGTAGACCATATGCGTGTTCCCGCTTGATCTAACGTATCGCCGCTATCAACGAGCTGATCTAATAAAGCTAGACGCTGCTTTCCAAGTAAACCTAACCACTGTTTTTCGGTTCTTGGTGTAATCAACTCAATATCACAACCTTGATCGCTATATCCAGCTACACAGATGCAATGGCTCACATCATGTGACAGCGATACATCAATACCATTAGCTTTTGCTCCTTTAATCATTGGTTTTCCTGATGATGACCACCGAATTTCTAGTGTCTTCGCCAAATTCGCCTTTTCATCCGGTAGAATCTTTGTCACCGCGGCAAAAAACAATGGTAGTTCACTCACATGACGTGCATGCTTGGGTAGTGTGGATAATTTAGGATCGTGACTGAGTGTACAAGCGGGTACCTGCACACGCAGTTCTTGTGCAGCTTTTTTCAATCGTTGTTGGAAAATGCGTTCATCGCGTTCACCGGGATTCGCCCACTCTTCAGGGGCTGGGTTTGCTTCATCATATTCTAAACGCTTTAAGTCATAGCCAACTAAACGATCTAATACATGTCTTTCCGTAGATGAAGCT
>CAZPAE010000182.1:0-5838 GCA_964584455.1 uncultured Thioalkalispiraceae bacterium | reverse complement strand
TAGCGATGTGCCATAACAGATGTTATTGGCACATCGGTGCTGTTCATTAATTCCATTATTCATTATAAAAACACTACTCGCTTGCCAATGTAGCAAAATTAAAAATCTTGTTTACACTATTAAAGTGTTAATCATAAACATAGACAAGAATAATTTTGCAAGGGAACGACTATGGTCCATAGCATAGAGCACAAGCTTGACCAAGAACAAGAAACGGCTATCAATGAGATTCATAACCAAGGCATAGCACAAGCGGTCCTTACTTTTTACAAGCATCACAGCCAAATCACCGCAGATGTTCTTAGCAAGAGCAATAATAAAATAGACTGCCATGCAGGTTGTACTTACTGTTGTTATTACAAAGTAGAAGCACGTGCCTATGAAATTATTGCCATTGCTGACTTTGTAAAACAATACTTATCTGCACAACAGCAAGAAATGATATTAACCCAAGCCAAACGCAACATTGAAGAAGTAAAAGATCTGAGCTACAAAGAACATGTTGCCACCAACCAACAATGTGCTTTTCTCATCGACAACCAATGCTCAGTTTATCAAGTACGGCCTATTAAATGCCGTGATTATCACTCAACCCACGCTAGTTATTGTAAAGACTCCTACGATCATCCACACAAAACTGATATCCCCAATGGCTATTGCCCTGAACTAAAGTTAAAAAACTATAGTGCTACCGCCGGCTTTATTACCGCCGCACAAATAACCGGCTACGATAAACAAGTTTATGATCTAAGTAGTGCTTTCTTAGAAGCCTACAGCGACCCAACCGTTAAAGAACGCCTGAATAAAAAGCAACGCGTTTTTGTTAAGGCGAAAACAAATAATCAATAAAGTCCCGTAATCAATAAAGTCCCGCACAAACGAACCTCTCTACCAATAGACAGTTATTTTCAAATCAGAGCTATTCAAATCAAATATCAATTCAGTTACAATAACAGTACAATTTATATTAACTCATAACTAATTGTAATATATACATTTTTTTTCGTTGCCTAATGGGGGATATTCAATGAAATCTATTTGGGTTATTGTTTTCGCTAGTCTATTTTTTTCTCACGCAACCATTGCAGCCAATAACAATCAATGGCATTACATTGGCCTATCTGGCCTTATCATTGACTCTAACCATCAAAGCGGTACAACAGAAGGCTTTGTACTTGATTCAAGATATGAACTGAATGACACTTTTTACTTACGAGGCACATACCAAAATTATAATGCTCTTAACACAGATAATAACCGTTTTTTCGCTGGAGCTGGAGGTAGGTATCATATCGATCCGCGCTATTCGCTCTTTGCACAAATCGATTATGTTTATTTAGACAGTGACGCAGGTTTTACCAGTATCAGTACAAAATATTGGATATACAATCTCGGCTTGTACGGAAAACATAATGAATTTAGCTACAAACTCGGTTTAAACCGTTATGATGCTATTTCTAATAATCTACGAGAAGACACGGGTGTTTTCGCCGAGTTATTTTACGACCTGACTGATAAGGTAACAATTGGCTTAGAGCTAGAATCTGTTAATAACTCAGAACTCTATAGTTTGGGAGCACGATATCATTTCTAAAAACACGTATTTAAATTGTGTTTGGCTAGACTTAGCACTACTTATACATGGAGTGATATCATCCGAATAATTGCCGACAACGTTCACCAACGTATTAGTAGTGGTACATCTACACAAATTCTAAACCGTGCAAGTATTGAATATGAGGTGATTAAAAATATGACGCACGCGCTATTTAATTAATAATAGCCGTGGTGGTGAGTATATAAATATAGAACTGTGGTTTGATTATACACTGACAAGCACCTAGTATAATCTTTATAACATAAATTATAATAATACTTTATTTCACTTTTATCCTGTCTCCAGCACCTTTGCCAAGTATTGTTAGAAAAATATAACGGAAATACTCAGTCAAATTTAGTGAGTTGATCATTACCGCATCGGTCTCAGCAAGTAATTGCGGGGAAGACATATCTATCCCCTTAATCTGTGCTAACCCCGTAATTCCTGGCCTAACGCTATAAACGCCTCTTTTCTCGCGTTCATTGATTAATTCTTGCTGATTAAACAAACATGGACGAGGCCCCACAAGACTCATATCACCTTTAATAACATTCCATAATTGTGGCAATTCATCTAATTTGGATTTTCGCAGAAATGATCCCATTTTTGTTACAGAAGATACATTTGCTAAATGGCTAGCAACTGATTTCGTACCTATTTGCATAGTACGAAATTTCACTAAAATAAATGGTTTTTGCTTTTTACCCACTCTTTTTTGAAAAAATAATGGCGAACCCGTATCGAATAAGCCTAACAACAAAACCATGATGATAACAGGTAACAAAAAGAAAAGGCCTGTAATTGATAAAACTAAATCAAATGCTCTTATCACTTCACCTGCTCCTGCTCCTGAAATATTTCCTTCAGTGCTTGATCTATTACTACTGGAGGTGTCCAGTCTAACATCTTTCTCGCCTTTGATATATCCACCTGCAACGAGTCAAGTAAACGATCAGTTACAGCAGTTTTACCTAATAACTGGGCGGCTTTCCTCATTAGCCACAACGGAACGGGTAGTAATCGAGCTGTTTTTCCTGACGCATGTGCAATACGCTGAATTAAATTCTTGATAGACAGATCCTCGCCATCACTAACTAAAAATACTTGATTTATTGCGGCAGGGTGCTGCAAGCAAACAATAATAAAGTCCACAAGGTTATCAATAGCAACTAAACTACGTTTATTACAGTCTGCTGCACCTAATGGAAGTGGTATACCTTTGTTCACCAAATTAATAATTGTTCTAAAATTAGCTTTAACACCTGAACCATAAACTAATGGAGGCCGAATTATCACTATTTCCATCCCAGTGTTTTTCGATATATCGTACAATCTCTGTTCTGTTTCCCACTTACTGATAGCATATGGATCAGTCGGCGCAACCGAATCAGACTCACGAAAAGGAGAACCTAATTCCGTTTTCTCTCCATTAACTTTAATTGTACTTAAGAAAATAAACCGTTTAACACCGACTGCAGCTGCCTGCCTAGCAAGACTAATCGTACCATCAGTATTCGCTTTTCGATACTCATGCAATGGATCTGCAGATTTATCCTGCATAATATGCACACGTGCGGCAAGATGCACAACATGACTGACACCATCTAATATTTCGCTCCAGTGATTACTCTCGCTGAGATCAGGTACTTTTACAGTTTCTATATTTTGTGCAGTTTGCTCAAACTCATGTCTCGATGTGGCAACTACTTTGATTGTTGCATCTTTTGACAAGGTATCAACTAGCTTCCTACCGATAAACCCCGTTGCACCTGTGATCAATATTTTCTCAAACATGGATAAATATACTAAAATTCAATAGGCTATTATTTTACTTGTTTGCGAGGATCTTTTCCTAGGTATCTAATAAAAAATCGCATAGCACTATTAATATGCCATTTCAAAAAACGAAAATTACGATGACTTTCCCTTCTAGCATCATGCACAACTGATACTTGAGGGCATAAAGCTACCTTATACCCTTGCTCCCATACACGTGCGCACAAATCAACATCTTCATAATAAAGAAAAAAGGACTCATCAAAACCTAATACTTTTCTATAATTCTCTGTGTTAATTAACATGAACATCCCTGCAACCCAATCCGGATTAGTCACTTTATTAGTATCTACCATCGGATAAATACCATCATAGTTGCCAAATATTTTTTTCAACAACCCCCATGGAGTGGGAAAATAACGAGCACTATCCTCGTTTTTCTGTTCTGTATTAACGATGCGAGGTGCCACAATTGCAACATTTTTTTGTGAGGCACAATTTAGCAACCCAGAAAAAGGATCACTATCTAACATGATATCGGGATTCATAACACAAAAATAATTAGTGTGGCAATATTCAAATGCCTGATTATGATTCGCACCAAACCCCATTGCATTTTTATTACATATTTGTACTATTTCGAATGGGGCATTCTCTGTTTCGAAGCTTATTCTTGGCTCAATATTATGGGTCAAAATGACTTTTTTAATATAAGCCGGGAAAGAGGCTAATTGTGAAACTAAATTTTGTACCAGCTCATCATGCCCATGACTCACTATAGAAATAGTAACTTGCATCATATTATTTTATATTTAATCACGATTTTCATGCATACATCTATAACTTTGTAAAAACACCATATATGCAATATTGGCTGAGACGAGCACTGAGAAAATTCAAATCCAATGGCATACCAAAGGCTTTACTTACTTTAAAACCTCGCAAGCCAAGCGTTTTAATTAGTTTTTCGCTTGAATAAAACACCTTATGATCATCATCTTGATCATAACCTTTTGTACCAGGCACCCCTACTACAAATACACTTTTACTAACAAGCACACGATTTATCTCATCAAGCAGTGGCTCAGGGTTTTCAATATGTTCAAGCACATTATCTAATATAACAGAATCAAATGACTTATCAGGAAAAGGCAACTTATCAGGCTCCATATGTTGCACATTAAGCTTTTTTTGCTCACACAATTCGACTAAATGTGGATTCACATCAACGCCAACTGTATTTTTTCGGAATGAGACAAAGTCACCTATACCACAACCCACATCAAGACATTTTCCATTGATATATTTTAACAACCTAGGATAAAGCCAATATTTCCTATATATAAAACCTAGACGACTTCTTTGCGTTAAATATTCAAAATATTCATCATGCTTAATACTATTCATTTAATTAATACTTTCTTGGTTTAGTATATTAATCAATGTTGAACTTGCTTTTTTCTGTCGATACTCGGGTGGTAATAAAGGTTTATTATCCGAGAGGTTCATTCTTGACCACTTTGCCACTCGAATCATGACCTCAGCTAATTCAGTATCATGATTGAATAGTGCACCATTTTCACTATCCTTTATAAATTCATCACTACCATCAATATCTCGCATAATACATGGAACGCCAAGGTATAATGCTTCCAGGACTGAGCGCGAAACACCCTCAGTCAAAGAGGGTAATATTAATACATCTGATTCAGCAACAGTAGCATATGGTTTTGCATGAAATCCATGAAAATGGACTGCATCGGGGTTTTTTAAAGATTGAGCGGCGTTGCGCAAATCAGGCAGCAGCACACCGTCACCAAACAGATCTAGACGAACATCTTCTCCTCTGTTTTGCAGTTCTCTTATCGCCTCTATAAGTAAACCAGGTTTTTTACCATTTATCATAGAGCCTGTATAGATAAACCTAAACGGTCCTTTCTTAATACCTGTATATCGATATTTATCAAGCATGCCCTCATCAACGAAGTTACCAACTATTGGGCTAGGCTTGTTCACCAAGTCACCAACTTGCTGAGACATTGAACAAGTCATTGAAACAATATGTTTTAAAGTAGAAAGTCGTGAAAAATGTAGCTTAGCAATTAAGCGACCTATTCTTCCATAAGTTGCCACATAGACCTTTGGCAAATTACCACGAACACTGGAACAAGTAATCGCCAAATCTCGACAAAAACTATTTAACACATCTGCAGACAAACAGTAGGAAATAGAAGCCAAATTATTAAGCTCCGCTGTCTTAACAAGAAGTTTTCGTAACGCAAGTAACTTAAATGGCCAAAATCGTATCCCACCCAAAGATACCCGCTTAATATTTCCATTCAAAAAATCAAAACCATCTGAATCTGATTTTAATGACACAAATGTCACATCAAACTCATCACAAAGTGCATTTGCTAAAGCAGCTGCACCTTTAACTGGACTGCTATTGGATGCACTTGGTA
>CAZPAE010000181.1:0-5905 GCA_964584455.1 uncultured Thioalkalispiraceae bacterium | reverse complement strand
CCACCGAAGGCGGAGCCAGCAGATTTACAGTCTGCCCCCTTTGGCCACTCGGGAACCCCTCCGCGAGCAAGCTGCGTATTGTCGTCATCTGGGTATACCCTGTCAACTACGATACGATGAAAAAGCCTTGAATTTCGGGTAGTTCGAGACAATCTGCCAAGAAAAATGCAGCTAGCGAGAGAAATAGAGGAAGATGGTGCCGACTGAGGGACTTGAACCCCCAACCTACTGATTACAAATCAGTTGCACTACCAATTGTGCTAAGTCGGCGACACGTTATCCGCGTGGGGCGCAATTGTAGTACATCATTGCTATGACGGCTATACGCCAACAACATAAATTGCCTATCTTAATGGGATTTAAAATGAACAAGCCCGGTCAGTTTGACCGATGCCAGGGAAACGTTGGCGTAGCTCATCTAATACAGTTGGTGATAAAGGTTTATCTTGAGGCCAGTCTAGCCAATATTCGCGCTGCGGTAGATCGACTTTTTCGATTTGTAGTTTCACACCATAGCGCTGGATATCTTCATAGCGGCGTTGCGCCAATTCAAACCGCGAAAAGACCCCAAGGGAAACAGCATTGGTATGCTGACCCGTTACGACTAAAAAATAGTCTTTTACGCCTTTATTTTTCAGCAATTGAATATGTTTTTTCGCATCAGCGCGTTTGTTTTCGGCAGGAATAATGACCCAAAAGCCTTGCCGGGTTTTATCTTTGTTTAAACGGTACTTAGCACTGATACCTTCAATGGCTAAACTATCTCGCAACGCAGTTGCTTTGGACTTAGAACTCACCGGCCCTAACGAATAACACCGCTTAGCATCAGATGCCGCAGCGGCAACCGGCTTTTGATCTGCTAAAAACTCACTTAACAAAACCAAACGCAGTGCTTCATCTTGCTGAGTATCCTGCGCATAGGTTAACTCTTGGCTACGGTAAAAATGCCATAAACCAAAACTTAAATTCGTTAATAACAGTGTATAGATGATCCATTTCATAGCAAAAAGTTTATGTGCTGGCAGCCAATTTAGCTAGTCCTTTTAACACCAGATGTTGCTCGAGCGTATGGGCAAAACCCACATGCGGCGATAACTGTTTTGCACCACCGCCGGCGAGGAAACAATGTAAATTTGCATGTGTTTGATTCAGGCTAGCATATAGTTTTTCAATCAGTGCCGCCTGACTTAAGATAATGCCTTTTTGTATGGCTTGCTCTGTATTATTCGCCAACCAGCCGGACTCGATACCCTCAACCGGTTCCTGCAATTCAATATTGGTATTGGCGATTAATGCCTGCTCAGCCATATATTTACCTGGCAAAATCAACCCGCCTAAATGTTGCCCTTGCTCATCGACCGCATCAATGGTCATAGCTGTACCACTGGAAACGACCATCACTGCCGATTGTGTTTGTTGATAAGCGGCGATCATCGCCACCCAGCGATCACAACCTAAACGACGGGGGTCAGTATAGGCGTTAGTCACCCCTTGAGCATGGGTTTCACTTGCTACGATGTGTGCTGCCAGTTGCCAACGCTGCTCAATAAAACTCACCACCAAATGACGAATGTGTCGATTGGCAACACTACAGATCCAACAAGATACTGGCTGAGGTAAGTTACCCCATACTTTATTGAGAATATCTGCTAGCCCGTCATTCACCTGAGCAGTGGCAAAATTCGATAATACCCCTTTGGTATCCAACATAGCCCATTTGATATGTGAATTGCCGATATCGATTAGTAAATCCATAATATTACGACTCCAATCGTACGCTCACTTCGCCAGAATAAAAACGTTGTATACCTGACTCCGTCTCAACTAACAAAGCACCTTGCTCATCCACCCCTCGCGCAATTCCCTGCACAATACGTTCACCTAATAACAAATTCACTTTTTTATTGATCACCTTATCTTGCTGCTGCCAGGCTTGTCGAAATGGCGTCAAACCTTGTTGTTCAAAACTAACAAAACTATCGAGCATTTCCTTAATCAATTGTGATGCCAACTCATTACGTGACAACGTCATGCCAGAAACAATACTATCCAATGCAATCCAAGGTTGGTCTATGCTATCGGCAACCGAGTTCGGCAATTTAATATTCAACCCCACTCCCGCTATCACCGTCTGTGGCCCATGGCTTTCACCCTGCATTTCCAACAAAATACCACATAGTTTTTTTCCCTGATACAGCACATCATTGGGCCACTTTAATTGGATATCGTGGATACCTAGCTTGGTCAATACCCGGCTCACTGCTACACCAACAGCCAAACTAAGCCCCATCAGTTGTCCAACATTTTGCTTAAATTGATAACGCATCGATAAATAAATATTGTTACCAAACGGTGATACCCATGTTTTACCCCGTCGACCGCGACCAGCGGTTTGATACTCTGCTAATACAATCGCAGGCGAGGATAAATCATCACTCGTCTGTTGCAGCAAATACTGATTGGTGGAATCCACACTCACCATGATATTTAATTTGGCATTGGGATAGGCTGTTTGCCAAGCTTGTTGAATTATTTTTGCATCCAGCAACTCAATGGCTTCGACTAGACGATAACCCCGACCACGCACTGAATGAATATCTAATTGGAACTGTGTTTGTAGTTCTTTTAGCTGTTTCCAAATAGCCGCACGGGTCACGCCTAAGGTTTTAGCAAGATCTTCACCAGAATGAAACTGACCGTCACCTAGCAATTGTAATAGTGCATATTGAAGTGACATGGGTAAACTGAAACAATTTAAGGTAAATGTGCCTGTAGATTAAGTAACATGGGTACATCACCGGGCTTGTAATGCTTAATGCTCTCAATGCCGACCGGCTTAAAAGGATACATCGTCAGAATAAGTCGGTTAGGTTTCTTTAAAAAATCTTGTACATTCTTAATGCTATCTTCACTCAACTTAATTTGCTTTTGTTCAATATCGGTTTTAAATGCCGTCACTAATTGTTCACGAAAAGGCTCGAGCTCCATGTTGCGCTGATCAGCATAGACTTTCATTAAGCGATCCATATAAGAATCATCAATGTACTCAAAGCGCACTTCTTTTAATTTTACGCCTAACACCGCATCATTAATATTATTGGTCACCCCATCCATGTGAACTGATAAATTAAATGTCCCCATATCTTCTACAACGGTATTATAGTGAACCACCACTTGTCGCTGTTTTACATCGATTTGCACATCCATTTCAAAAGTCATGGTAAGGCGATCATACCCTAGGGCAACTAAATCATTACTCGTTTCATAAATACCCGCGTAACCTAAACGCTTTAACACTCTCATACCATCATCTTGCTTTATATTATTGGTTTGGCGAATTTTCTCGGCTTGTTGTTGAAGGCGAGTAATTAATGACGTATTCATTGTCATTTGGTCAATTTTAAAATGAAACCGACCTGGTAAATCTCCCTTCGACAAATCACCTTTTAAATCACGCTCATAAAGGGAAAATTCTTTGATAGTAATTTCTTCTTCATAGCGAGGTAGGCGTAAACGTAATCCACGGATCCCAACCGGACCATAAATAGACGAAGCAATGTGTTCATAGTCGATGCGCAGCTCGCCACCGGAGAAATACTCCATGGCAGTGAAAATTTGATCGATGTCTTTTTTGGCTGCATAGTACATATAGCCTTTGACACCGCCATATGCCGCTAAACCGAACACAATGATAGAAATGAGAATATTTTTAATCTGCATGAACGCCCCCTAATACAGTTGAGTATAACGGTTAATCCCCCTTTACCCAACGATCTAACGGCATCATTCAAAATTGGGGTTAGCCCTAAAGTAAGAGTATGAAAAATACAGGGTTTTACCAGAGCTGTCTATAATCGCCCACTGGTTTTAATTTCTAAATAGCGATTCACAATACTGACCGGTAATTTATCCGGTTCCACATCGAGCAATAAACCACCTTGTTGCTCAATTTGCTGATGTGCTTCGCGGCGATAGTTTAAATACTGCTGGGCCGAGGCATAATTCAAGGCGGAATAAAAATCCTGCACCTCTGTTTGAATCAACTGATTAATACTACTTTCCTGCATACTCGCTAATAGCACTAAGTGCCGTTTACGTAACATATGCAAGGCAGGGATTAGCTCGGTACTATCCTCATCACGAATATTGGTAATTAAAATCACCAAGGCCCGACGCTTCTGCCGTTTCATTAATTGGGTTGCCGCTAAGGTATAATCCGGCGACATCAAACTGGGCTGCAAATCATACACCGCATTCAAAATCGTATTCACACTGCCCATGGACTTTCGTGGTGGCACCCAACGTTCATGGCCACTAAATGTCATTAAACCCACAGCATCCCCTTGACGCAGTGCCACATGAGATAACAATAAAATAGAGTTTAAAGTATGATCAAAATGACTTAATTCATCATCGTGCGCCAGCATCCGTCGGCCACAATCCACCAAGAAAATAATTTGCTGATCCCGCTCTTCTTGGTAATCGCGGGAAATTAATTTACGTACCCGTGCGGTTGCTTTCCAATCCACTTGGCGTAACGAATCACCATCCCGATACTCACGTAACTGATGAAACTCTAAACCTTCACCTCGACGCCGTTTTTTCAAAATCCCCATTTGATTAAGCCGGTGGTCCGTAGCTAATAAAGTGTATTTCATGACACTGGCAAAATTAGGATAATTTTTCACTTCTGAGTGAAGCGGCTGTTTAATATTTTTTTGCCATAAACCCAATAATGAATAGAGTCGTACTTGTAAGATACGAAACTCGGCATGACCACGTTCAATGGCTTTAACACGGTAACGCACTTTGGCCCAACTCTGCCCAGTTAATCGCACCTGAATCGGCAAGCCTTCTTGTACTAACTGCACCGGATGATGATCAAAAATCACCACTTGAATCGGGTAACGAAAAGGATTATGTAACGTAATCTCAACATCAGACCAAGTGCCCAATGATAGCGCATGCATCACTTTGCGTTCTGCCTGAATGGAACGCTTGCTCATCACCGTGAGCCAATCAAAACCACATACAGCGGCCGCGACCACTAACCACGCTTGCCAAGACTGTGCATAATCTGGCAACCACAACACAGCAAAACTACCGCTGAGCAGTAATAAAACAAACCATAATAATCGTTTAGTGGGAATCATATACGCGGTGCAGGCACACTTTCGAGTAAGGCAAACAAAATACTATCCGGAGTTTGTCCTTCGATTTCCATTTCCGGTGAAAGCACAATCCGATGCCGCAACGCAGCAACCGCAATTTCTTTAATATCATCCGGTGTCACAAAGTCGTGACCATTTAATAACGCCGCCGCACGCCCCGCACGAATTAAAGCAATGCCACCGCGTGGCCCAGCGCCTACCGTTATCCCCGGCCAATCCCGTGTTTGTCGGGTAATGTTGACCGCATATTCACTAACCCGATTATCCACCGTCAGCTCGGCAGCAATTTTTTGTAATTGAATAATATCTTCAGGCCCCACAATGGCATGGATCTCATCCACATTAATAGCATCCCCCACTTGATGGGAAGTGACATTGTGCACAAGCTGATATTCATCTTGCTGCTCGGGATAATTAATCATTACCTTTAATAAAAAGCGATCTAATTGCGCTTCGGGTAAAGGGTAAGTCCCTTCCTGTTCAATGGGGTTCTGGGTCGCCAAGGTCATAAACGGCGGCGCTAACTTTAATGGTTTACCTTCAATGGTCACCTGCTGCTCTTGCATCACTTCTAATAATGCCGCCTGGGTCTTAGCCGGTGCCCGGTTAATTTCATCAGCTAACAATAAGTTGGTAAAGATGGGCCCTTTGCGAATCTTAAAACTCTCCGATTTCATGTCATACATCGCATGCCCGGTTACATCACTGGGCATTAAATCAGGGGTAAATTGAAT
>CAZPAE010000180.1:2376-5906 GCA_964584455.1 uncultured Thioalkalispiraceae bacterium | reverse complement strand
ACTTTAAATTATGTCCCGAATAACCACTATTATATTAGTGTATAGAATTTAAGCAAACACTTATGTGTAATATTTACCTTACAGCCCAACCATCACGCTGCACCCTAAGGAAATGCACGTGGCGAAAAAATAGGCCTGGGCGTACAATAGCGCCCCTTTTTGCCAGAAGCCAAATGCTGATTTGCTATGGAATATGAAGACAGATTTGATGTGATTGTTGTAGGCGGTGGCCATGCGGGTACAGAAGCTGCTTTGGCCGCAGCGCGCATGGGTGCGAAGACTCTCTTACTAACACACAATATCGAAACCTTAGGGCAAATGAGCTGTAATCCAGCCATTGGTGGTATTGGCAAAGGTCATTTAGTCAAAGAAATTGATGCCATGGGCGGCATTATGGCACGCGCCATTGACCACGCCGGAATTCAGTTTCGTATTCTCAACGCCAGTAAAGGCCCAGCTGTACGTGCTACACGTGCCCAAGCAGACCGCGTACTGTATAAACAATTTATTCGCCATGCTTTAGAGAACACACCTAACCTCACATTGTTCCAGCAAGCCGTAGATGATCTTATTGTTGAGCAAGAACAAGTAAAAGGTGTCGTGACCCAAATGGGGTTACGTTTTTATGGTGACAGTGTTGTATTAACAGTAGGGACCTTCTTAGGTGGTTTAATTCATATTGGTGAATCCAATTATCAAGGTGGTCGTGCTGGTGACCCACCTTCGAATGCGTTATCTAAAAGGTTACGTGCCTTACCTTTTAATGTAGAGCGGCTAAAGACGGGTACACCGCCGCGTATCGATAGTAAGACCATTGATTATTCGGTGATGCAGGCACAACCGGGCGATGATCCTGTGCCGGTATTTTCTTTTATGGGAGATGCTGCGCAACATCCGGAGCAAGTTGCTTGCCATATTACGCACACGACAGAACAAACCCACGAGATTATTCGCAATGGTTTAGATCGATCGCCCATGTACAGTGGTGTTATCGAAGGGGTTGGACCACGTTATTGCCCTTCTATTGAAGATAAAGTCGTGCGTTTTGCTGAGCGTACATCACATCAAATTTTTGTTGAGCCAGAAGGTTTAACCACAACCGAAGTTTATCCTAATGGTATTTCAACCAGTCTACCATTTGATGTGCAGTATGCTTTTGTACGTTCTATTAAAGGCTTTGAAAAAGCTCATATCACGCGCCCAGGTTATGCCATTGAGTATGATTATTTTGATCCTCGTGATCTCAGTGCATCATTACAAACTAAATTTATTAGCGGGTTATTCTTTGCCGGGCAAATCAATGGTACGACTGGTTATGAAGAGGCCGCTGCACAAGGTTTAATTGCAGGGACTAATGCTGCTTTGTATGTACAACAAAAGCCGGCGTTAACCTTACAGCGTAATGAGGCGTACATCGGCGTATTAATTGATGACTTAATTACTCGAGGTACGTTAGAGCCTTATCGCATGTTTACTTCTCGTGCCGAATATCGGCTGTTGTTAAGAGAAGATAATGCTGATTTACGTTTAACGAAAAAAGCCTATGATATTGGCTTAGTTGAAGAACCACAGTGGCAAGCATTTTGTCGCAAAAAGGATTCAATAGAAAACGAACAGCAGCGATTACAGGCAACATTGGTTCATCCTGACAAAATCGATGCAGCAAAAATTGAATCGATATTAAAAGCACCATTAACCCGTGAAGCGAGGTTGTGGGAGTTATTACGACGTCCGGCTATTCGTTATCAGGATCTATTGGCATTTGATATTTTGGATGCGCCGATTACGGATGATAAAGCTATTGAGCAGTTAGAGATTCAAGCTAAATATGCTGGCTATATTGATCGACAACAAGATGAGATAGCGAAACAACAACGTCATGAACAAACTGGTTTACCTGATGATTTAGCATATCAGGAAGTCACAGGCTTATCAGCTGAAGTTTGTGAAAAACTCAATCATATTCGCCCTGCCACCATTGGACAGGCAGCGAGAATTCCAGGTGTGACACCGGCTGCTATTTCCATTTTGCTCGTTTATTTGAAAAAGAGAAACCTGATTCGACGACAGCGTGAATCAGCTTAATGGTTGGGTGAAGGCGACAAAGCTGGGAACACATTTAACTACATTGGGTCACATACCTAGCGTTAATACATCAATCAATAAGGAGAGCAAATTATGTTAAGTCGGGTGTGGATAGCTGTATTTTGTATCGCGTTTAGTTCTCTGTCCTTGGCCGCTGGCGACGGTATCATTAAAAAACAAAGTCAGTATTCTGTTACTGAAACCTTAGATCGCTTAGAAAATATATTAAAGAAAAAAGGTATCAGTGTTGCTGTACGTTGGGATCATGGGCGCAAAGCACAACAGGCTGGTATTACATTACCTGAAACGGAAATCTTAATTTTTGGCAATCCCAAGCTGGGGTCACCGTTAATGCAAAGTAATCAGCAAATTGGCCTTGATTTACCAATGAAGGCATTAGCGTACAAAGATGAACAAGGCAAAGTGTGGTTGGTGTATAACGATCCTGCTTATTTGAAGCAACGTCACGGCATTACAAAACATGATCCTATCTTTAAAAAAATGAGTGCGGCACTGAATAAACTCACCAACAAAGCCGTCAATCCATAATGCATTGATTTGATGGTGTAGTGTGACCGAAGTCGTATGGACGCAAAAGTTAGCGCAAGGTTTAGCTTCGCTTAATATAGAGATAGGCGATCAGCAACAAGCGAAACTGATCAGGTATTTGTCCTTATTAGAAAAATGGAATCAAGCCTATAACTTAACCTCGATTCATCAAGATCGTTGGGTGACAGAGTTATTGTTAGATGCCTTAGTTGGGTTATCGCAAATAGACAAGGGGCCTATTTTGGATGTGGGCAGTGGTGCGGGCTTACCTGGGTTGCCATTAGCGATTGCCCGTCCGGATTGGGCTTTTACCTTACTTGATAGCAATGGTAAGAAAACGCGGTTTATTAACCAGGTTGCGATTGATCTACAGCTAACGAATGTGAATGTGGTACAGTCACGGGTAGAAGAATATGCTGTGTCGGATGGTTTTGCGTTTGTAATTTGTCGTGCTTTTGCGTCACTTGACACAATATTAACCTCCACAGGCCATTTAATCGCTCAAAATGGTTATTGGGTCGCTTGGAAAGGCGAGAAATTAGGCGCAGAATTAGAAAAAGTCACACAAACTATTCGTGTCGTTGAAACAGTGGATGTGGTATTGCCGTCCGTGCCTGGACAACGTTACCTCATCAAACTGCAACCTAATTACTAAAAAGGGTGAGGAAAATGGGCAAAATTATTGCCATTGCCAATCAAAAGGGCGGGGTCGGTAAGACGACCACCTGCATTAATTTGGCTGCCTCGCTCGCGGCCACCAAACGCAATGTTCTGCTAATTGATATGGATCCCCAAGGGAATGCCACCATGGGTTCCGGCGTTGATAAATCACAGCTCGAACTCAGTGTCTGCGATGTATTACTGGGCGAATGCAAAGCTCCTGACGCCGTTGTTAG
>CAZPAE010000180.1:0-2359 GCA_964584455.1 uncultured Thioalkalispiraceae bacterium | reverse complement strand
AATATGACATTTTACCGAGTAACAGCGATTTAACCGCCGCAGAAGTGTCATTAATCGAATTCCAAAACCGAGAAAGTCGATTACGTGATGCGCTCGTGCCCATTATTGAGCGCTACCAATATGTGCTCATTGATTGCCCGCCCTCGCTTAACATGTTGACATTAAACGCATTAGTGGCCGCTCAATCAGTGATGATTCCCATGCAATGTGAATACTATGCATTAGAGGGATTAACCGCATTGCTAGAAACCATCGATAAGATTCAAGCCACAGTAAATCCGGATTTAGCGGTAGAAGGCCTATTACGGACCATGTTCGATCCGCGTAATAATCTGGCTAATGATGTTTCCGGGCAGTTATTAATTCATTTTCCCAAGAAAGTGTATCGAACCGTGATTCCGCGCAATGTGC
This sequence comes from uncultured Thioalkalispiraceae bacterium, assembly GCA_964584455.1. Classification (GTDB taxonomy): domain Bacteria; phylum Pseudomonadota; class Gammaproteobacteria; order UBA6429; family Thiohalophilaceae; genus CAZPAE01. The sequence goes on along the minus strand of CAZPAE010000180.1, from coordinate 1,948 downwards.
GCCTGGCCGAGGCGCCAAGTCATGGCACGCCAGTGATTCAGTATGACAAATCATCCCGCGGTGCACTCGCCTACCTGGCCCTAGCAGGCGAAATCTTGCGTAAGCATGAGAACGTCAATTTACTTAATACGGTCGCTTCCTAAAGGCATTTAGATAGATTAAAGCCAAAATGCACATGAAAATTTGGGCTGAAAACGATAAGCTTGGTGCATGAAAAAGCGCGGATTAGGACGGGGTTTAGATGCCCTTTTAGGTAGTACGGCCATGGCGGCGGAAACCGCTGTGCCAGTAGCAGCAACAGAAGGTGAGGCCACACCTGCCATGACTGGCTTGCGTCAGTTGCCAGTAGACCTGATTGACCGTAGTCCCTATCAACCCAGAAGCCATTTCAGCGAAGATGCCTTGCAGGAATTAGCCGATTCCATCCGAGAGCAAGGGATTATCCAGCCAATTGTAGTACGTGTTATTGGCAGCCGGTTCGAGCTAATTGCCGGCGAGCGTCGTTGGCGTGCGGCACAATTAGCCGGTTTGCATGAAGTGCCGGCCGTAGTGCGCGACGATGTGGGTGATCAAGCAGCCATTGCCATGGCCTTGATTGAGAATATCCAGCGCCAGGAATTAAATCCTATCGAAGAAGCCGTTGCGCTAAATCGTCTCATTGATGAATTTGGTTTAACTCACGATCAAACGGCACAAGCCGTCGGTCGTTCACGGACGTCAGTCACCAATTTATTACGCTTGCTCAATTTAGAAGATGATGTTCGATTACTGGTTGAACATGGTGATTTAGAAATGGGGCATGCACGGGCCTTGTTGGGATTACGTGGCTCAACACAAATTCAGGCCGCACGCAAAGCCGTTGTAAAACGGTTGTCGGTGCGTGAAACAGAAGCCCTGGTAAGAAAACTCAATTATCCACCTAGCCACACTAAATCTTCGGTCAAGATTGTTGACCCAGATATTCAGCGTCTCGAACAAGAGTTATCAGAAAAACTAGGCGCTAAAGTACAATGCCAGGCCAGCAAAGGTGGTAAGGGTAAGCTCGTTATCCAATATAATTCGCTGGATGAGCTAGATGGCATTATTGCTCATATAAAATAACTAGTTAGCACACCATTCGAATATTACCCCTACATTTAACTGTGACCAGTTACCCCAATCTGATAAGGGCGTTTGAATTGCACTAAAAAAATCGGTCTATCTGCCGTTAATGCGAATAGGTATATAAGTAGGTAGCGTGGGCCGTATTTTGATACAGATGCCACTTTGGATCGTTATTACGATACTGCAATTAAATGTCTTTGCAGTGATTGCGGTATTTATTTATTACCGTAAATTTCGCCTTACCACGGCGAAATACGAAGACAGCCTGAAACAAAAACAAGACCAAGTTGTAGAACAAAAATTAAAAGTAGCAGAAATGGAGCTACAAATTGAGAGCTTGGATAGTTTCCAAGAACTCTATTATGAATTACAAGAACAATACAAAGCACTACAAGAAAAACAAGAAGAGTTTGAAGACAGAGCCCAAGATCTGTTGAGTGAAGAAGAACGTGCTGAAATAGAAGATTCACTCAAGCAATTACAAATTGAAAAAGAAAAATTAGAAAGTCGTTTGCAGGCTGTTGATAAAGCGCTGACTGAGATTTTAGAAAGACAAACCTTCGATGCAGCATACTTGGATTCAGAGGGGCAGGCTGCACTGGATGCTGTTGATAGGGTCGAACAAGAAGTCGCAGCAATTAATCGTGTGATTGAGCAACAGCAAGCCATTATAGGCCAGCTAAATCAACAAATAGACACCATGCAATTAGAGAGCAAGGACAAGCAAGATCTCGAACAGGTACTCGAAGAGCTCAGAGAGCAAAATGCCACTATGCAAGGTGCGGTAACCAATCTACAACAGGAAAACAGCACATTACGTGAGCAAGTGAAAAAATTAGAAGTA
>CAZPAE010000179.1:1858-5984 GCA_964584455.1 uncultured Thioalkalispiraceae bacterium | reverse complement strand
ATACGGGGTTACCGTATACACACTTTCCAGGCGTGCTCCTTCAACCACTCGGACATCTCTCCTCACTGTTACTTTTTCACTGTTGGTGACTGGTAACGTCCCTGTCCGGCACCCGGCTCGGCCTCCCTGCCTCGCGTTCCTCAAGCTGCGAAGTGACATTAAGTCACTTCGGTCTCTCGTCACCCACTCGGACATCTCTCCTAACTGTTACTTTTTCACTATCGATGACTGGTAACGTCCCTATCCCGCACCCGGCTCAACTTCACAACGCTCACTTTTTATTTACATCCATCGCACTATCTGTGTTCTGGTTACGTAAGTGACAGTGTTTTGTATGTCAGTATCGGTAAACTAGCGACACTTTAGTTAAGGCGCGCAAGGGTATACCACCCTTCACATGCTGGCAAATAGGTTATGGCAGAAATTCAGTTTCAATTCAGTCAATACCGGTAAACTGTCACCAATTCTGGCTAATTGGTAGCCAGATGCGTAATTAATTTTAAAAACAGTTTAAATACAATTGGTTAACTAATACACATTATCAGCAGATAATAATATAGCGTTAAGCAATTGATAAGCAAGATAATTTTGTAGAGAAAATTGAGTTAACAGGATAGATTTGTACAAAAAATAGCGCCACAAATAGTCAAGTCATGTGGTCAAGTATGATAGAATTTCACCACATTAGAATAGTATAAATTAACTAAAACATCATGAACTGCATTCAGAAAATAGGCATCCTAGCTGATATTTGTGACGGCATTCTCATTTTTATGAGGAAAATCCGTTTCATCAGCCTGTTTCTGATCACCATTATTGGACTCATCGCCGTTCTTAATGCCTGTGCCCCACAGCGTACTATTTTGCAGCAAGTCGTCGCGCTCGGTGAATTACATGTGCTCACCCGCTATGGCGGCACCACTTATTATGAAGGTCCTCACGGTCCTGCCGGGCTTGAATACCAGTTAATGCAACGTTTTGCGGATCATCTGGGTGTGAAACTAAAAGTGACCATTCCAGATAACCTCAATGCCATTTTAGAAAAGGTCAGCGAAGGCGATGCCCATTTGGCGGCAGCTGGTTTAACGGTCACCGAACAACGTGAGCAAATGGTTCGCTTTACACCGCCTTATCAAACCATTACACAGCAAGTCGTTTACAATTACAAAAACAAAAAACCCAAATCATTAAATCAATTAAATGGCTTGTTTGAAGTGTTAGCACAAAGTAGCCATGTAGAACGTTTACAAGCACTTAGTAAGAAACATGATCAGCTACGTTGGACTGAAAATACAGAAGCTGACAGTACCGAGTTACTGACTTTGGTGGCAGAAGAAGTCATCGATTACACCGTTGCCGATTCAAATGAAGTCGCCTATAACCGCCGTTATTATCCTAAGTTAAAAGTAGCGTTTAACATTACTAAGCCGCAACCGCTTGCCTGGGCCTTTCCTAAAACAGAAGACAGTAGCTTGTATGATGAAGCAACAGTTTTCTTCAATGAGTTAGAAAAGTCAGGCGAATTAAAACGTTTGCTGGAAAGTCATTACCAGCACGTGCGTAACTATGATTATGCCGGTACCCATAGTTATCTTGGCCAGATTCGTCGTCGCTTACCACGTTACCGTGAATACTTTGAACAAGCAGGTGAAAAATATAATCTTGATTGGCGTTTACTTGCCGCCATGGCTTATCAAGAATCGCACTGGCGACCTGACGCCGTTTCTTATACCGGTGTCCGTGGCATTATGATGTTAACCCAAGCCACTGCAGATTATTTGGATATTAAAGACCGCACTGACCCCTATGAAAGTATTATGGGCGGCGCACGTTATTTAAGAAAGCTGATCGATAAAGTCCCCGCTTCTGTACCCGAAGCGGATCGTACTTGGATCGCAGTTGCTGCTTACAATGTTGGTTACGGTCATGTTCGAGATGCTCAAGCATTATCTGCCATGCGCGGTAAAGATCCCAATAAGTGGCTCGATATAAAAGCGAACTTACCCCTGTTAAGTAAAAAGCAATGGTATAAGAAAACCAAACATGGCTATGCACGTGGCTGGGAACCGGTACGTTACGTGGACAATATTCGTAGTTATTACGATATTTTATTGTGGCACTTAGAAAAAGAACAACCTGCGCTGGCAAAACTCAAACCTATTCTTGCCTTCTCACCCAACGCTCTTTAATTTCGCAATTTTATCTTCTGAATAAACCGTTGATTGGTTGCGACCATTCTCTTTGGAATAATATAACGCTTGGTCAGCACGCTCTAACCATTTTTTATAATCGCTGACGGTACTATCTATAGCTGAAATACCTAAACTCACATTGTATTGTATTTTTAAATCTTCATGCTCAACAATTAATGCCTCAATCCGTTTACGCAATCGCTCTGCCAGTATTAAAGCATTTTCAGTATCCGTATCAACTAAGATAACGCCAAATTCTTCACCGCCATATCGCCCAGCGATATCAGTTTTTCTGATGGTCCGGCGTAAGGTTTTTGAGGTTTGACGAATCACCTCATCACCAGCTTGATGACCAAATGTATCGTTAACTTTTTTGAAGTGATCGATATCAAACATAATCAAACTCACAGCTTGCCCAGTACGTTTATAACGATCAAATTCATTAGCCAAACATTCTTCCCAATAGCCTCGGTTATTCAACTTCGTTAGCCGATCAGTACGACTTAACTTAGCCAATTCATCGTTCGCACTTTGTAATGCCAGCTTGCCAACAGCTGTTTCAGTCACATCATAGACGACGATGGCAACAGTATTAATATTTCCATCGGTCCCAAGCAATGGTAAAAAAGTAATATTTTGATACATAAACTCACAAGAGCCGGTAATCGGTCTGTGGTTCTTAAATTTAAATAAGTAGGGTCGTTGTTCCCAAGTGGTAAACGCACGGTTTGCTAAGGTAAAGACCGATTCAATTTTGCGTTTAAACCAGGCTTCTGGTACTTCTGGGAAAATATCAAAAATATTTTTTCCCATTGCTGCATCAGCCCGTTTACCACTGCGGTCAACCATGAAGTTGTTCCACAACCGAATATCATATTCTCGATCAATCACCACGATGCCAACATTAATGGAGTGGATCACCCCCATTAACCAGTGCAATTCTTTCATGTCATCGTCTTGATCCGAAAACATCGTTAGGCTGCCACGTAAGTAATTAATTCATTAAAGCGCGCAATAGAATCTTCAGTAAAGAGCAAAAGTAAATTCACATTAATATTTTTATTTTCAATCCCAATGTGCATATCAATAGCTAGCGTACTCTTCCACGTATTCGCGCTATTTTTAAGTATGTCTTCACCTGCTACATGCCGTCCTAGAATCACCGGGTGGCTTAAACTCAAATTAATATCAAATTGCTCGGCAACGCCTTTCATACACGCACCGATTAAAACATTAGCCAGATCCATTAACAGTTCCATCTCACCAACATCATCGAGATCACCTTCATATTTGATCATCTGAGCAATATCTTCATAGCTCGAATCAGAAAACAGCAACATCGCTTCACCGGCTAAACCACCACCGATGAAACCTTGGCAAACAGCAGATAGACGATCACTTTCCGTTACCTGACCTATAGCCATTTGTAATTCTGTCATCTCAATCATGTTGACGTTGGGAATGGGCATAACCACAAAGGCTTCTAACACATTGGCTAACAAGCTGGCCGCTTGCCCCATGGCCACATTGGTCACTTCACGGTAAGCATCAAATAAATCATCACTCTCAATCGTCTCTTCATCGTCATCTTCAATGTAAGGGTGTAAACCGAGCTTTTCTAATGTTGCCTTGAGTTCGTCTTTATCAACCGGCTTTTTCAGAAATTCCAATGCGCCTAACTCCATCACACGTTTATGTGCTTCGGCTTGGATATCACCTGAGACAACGATGACCCGGAGTTTGATATTTTCCTTTTGTAAGGCGGCCAACACCTCATAACCATCCATCTCCGGCATGTTTAAATCGAGAAACAAGATTTTAACCGGATTATTTTTAATGGCTAATAGGGCCTCATGACCGTTCTTCGCATAACTGGGGTTCACATCCCAGTCTTCTGGAAGGGCCTTGAAGAGTTGCTTTTGTGCAAAGCTGGA
>CAZPAE010000179.1:0-1817 GCA_964584455.1 uncultured Thioalkalispiraceae bacterium | reverse complement strand
TATCGGCGATGCCCGTATCTTTTTTAATAATACGGCACCGATATTTTGCACTATGCAACAGATGCTACGCGGATGGTGTTTTTTTACTCTGTTGTCGACGGACTTGGAAAAAACTGCTTAACAATTCACCACACTGTTCCGCCAATACACCACCGCGCACCACAAGCTGGTGGTTATGGGCGGGATCTTGCAGCAAATTGAATTGGCTACCAGCCGCACCCGTTTTAGGCTCTGTGGCACCGTAAATCACTTCTTTGACTCTCGCATGAATTAACGCACCAGCACACATCACGCACGGTTCGATAGTGACATAGAGGCTGGTATCCACCAGGCGATAGTTACTCAGCCGTTGTGCCGCTTGGCGTAGCGCTTGGATTTCGGCATGTGCCGTAGGGTCATTGAGCGCGATAGAGCGATTATAGCCTTCACCAATAATCTCATCGTCTTTCACCACCACTGCCCCGATGGGTATTTCACCCTGCTCTTGTGCAAGCTGTGCTAACTCTAATGCGCGCTGCATCCAAAATTGATCGAGGGCATCGATCTCTTCACTAACCAATTTTTATAACCCTATTGAAATATAAGTTAACCCGCTTAACATCTAGCGTGAGTGCATTATTCATTGTGATATTTAACTACAATTCCACCACAAATTAAAATGCCCACCACAAGGATTGTCGTATAGATAACATATAATAAGTGTCTTAGCAGAAAGGATATATAATAAAGTATCCATATTGTAGTGACCTGATGAATGTTTGAACTGACTCTCTGAGGCTGCCGACACGAGTCAACTATTCGGGGTTGGACCCACTAGAAAAAAGTAATAAAATCAATCCATAGTCCAATCAGACTAGTGGGTTATTGCTTGATGCGATGCCCAGGGTAATTTTAAATGCAACCCAACTTTAAACTAGGCCACCAAGATGAGATGTTTCAGCTTTGCCGTACTACTGTTTGTATTCTGGATTTCGTTGTCGGGACATCTATCACCTTTATTACTAGGTCTAGGAGTGGCATCGGTTGCACTCACGGTTTTCCTGTCACGCCGAATGAATATCATCGATCATGAAGGCTATCCATTACAGCACGCATTGAATTTGCCTGGCTTTTTTGCCTATATCCTCAAAGAGATCGTCAAAGCCAATATCGACGTTGTTAAACGTATTCTCAGTTTGAAACAGCAGTCCATCACGCCACAACTGATCGAAATACCACAATCACAAAAAACCGATCTGGGCGCAGTCATTTATGCGAATTCGATTACGCTCACTCCGGGTACAGTCACCATCAAGCTGTCAAAAGATAAGCTCACTGTACATGCATTGAGTATGGAAACAGCTAACGAACTGACCAGCGGTACGATGTCCACAGCGATCGCTAAGCGGGATTTCTGATCAGCATGTTTATTGCGGCAGTACTGGCTATTTTGATCACCATGGGCTTAGCCCTTGTGCGTGCACTTGCTGGCCCCACGACTTATGACCGCATCGCTGCGGTCAATATGTTTGGCACTAAAACTGTCTTGTTAATCGCTGCACTGGCATTCCTGTCAGGCAGGAAAGATCTGCTAGATATCGCACTGGTCTATGCATTGATCAACTTCATTGGCGTGGTCGCCGCACTAAAACTAGTCACCCGAGGAAATTTCCACTCCACTGACAACGAAACTAGCAAAGGACAGACTGAATGATATTGGATATCCTGAGCTGGATCTGTCTGCTAGCCGGTGGAGCACTAGGTATCATTGGTGGCATCGGCATTCATCGTTTCCCCGATTTCTACAGCCGTCTGCACGCTGTCGGTATCACCGATAC
>CAZPAE010000178.1:0-6006 GCA_964584455.1 uncultured Thioalkalispiraceae bacterium | reverse complement strand
CAGTCCGAGGGCGGCAAGATAGGTTGAATATTTCATGCTAGTAACTCCTTTGCATGAAATATTCAACCTATCTTGCCGCCCTCGGACTGACAGCTGCGTTCCTAGCCCCTACCGCCATGGTCAATGCGGCACAGGAAGGGCCTTACTTCGGTGCGAGCATAGGCTCTGCCGATGACGATGTATTTAACGAAACTGACACCGGCCTAAAACTATTCGGTGGTTATAATTTTAACTCTAATCTCGGTGTTGAAGTTGCCTATGTGGACTTAGGCGAATACCGAGGCGGCACCTTCGAACAAGACGGTATCTCGGTTGAAGCGGTAGGCTATTTACCGATTGCCGATAATATCGATGTATTTGGTAAGTTGGGCATGTTTAGCTGGGATGTATCTACCCCAACTGTGTCTGATGATGGTAATGACTTAACCTATGGCCTGGGTCTGAACTTCCAAATGAATTCGCAAATTGGTGTTCGTGCTGAATGGCAAAATTATGAAGATATCAGTGGTGGTGATGTCAGCTTAATCTCAGCCGGTGTCTCACTGAGTTTCTAATCTATTGACTATTGGAACTATCTGCCTGCTTGGCTTGCTCGCGTCGTCGTTCACGGCGACGCTTGCGTAGTTCATTCAAGGTAAATACCGGACCAGAAATCGCATATAACAAGAAAATACTAAACAAAACTAATGGTGGGTCCACAATCACAACCGCGACCACTAACACCATCGCCACTAACCCCACAAAAGGGATCTTAGAACGCAGATCAATACCTTTGAAACTGTGATAGCGAATATTACTGACCATCAAAATCCCTGCAGTAATCGTTAACACTAACCCAATCACATTCAGCAGCGGATGAGTTGGTAAATAAACCGCACTGACCCAAACATAACCGGTCACAATGGCCGCTGCCGCCGGACTAGCCAGCCCTTGAAAGTAACGCTTATCTTGAATACCGACTTGGGTATTAAATCGCGCTAAACGCAATGCTGCTGCAGCGGTATAAATAAATGCCGCCACCCAACCAATCTTACCCATCTCACCTAACGCGAATTCAAAAATCACCAAGCCTGGGGCGACACCAAAGGAGACCATATCGGCAAGGCTATCAAACTCCGCACCAAAATCACTTTGGGTGTTAGTCCAACGCGCAACCCGACCATCAGCACCGTCAAAAATCATTGCGGTAAACACCGCGTAGGCTGCCCAATCAAACCACGACTGAGTCGCCGCAATGATGGCAAAAAAACCCATGAACAGTGCGGCAAGGGTGAAAAGGTTGGGTAATAAGTAGATGCCGCGTCGGCGAGTGTGTTTGGCCTTTTGATTCATATTATAAAGTGTAATCCAGCTATTTGATTATCACCATAGTAGACAATCAATTAATGAACAAGCTCGGCTATTAAATCTTGCCCGCCCAGGACCTTTTGACCGACCGTCCGCTCACTGCGTGCCTGGGTTGCCAAATACACATCGATCTTTGCGCCTAACATAACAAAGCCACAGGGCCGACCTTGGCCAACTCGCTCTCCTGCCATGAGATATTGACGAATTCGACTAAAAGGATTCAGCGGCTGAATCGCCATGACAACATCATCTTGCTCATCGGTCTGGATCCAAACCGCATAGGCACCTCGCTTACCGGGCTGGGGCGCCCAATAATTCATAATTTTGCCTTCGGTGACGCTGCGTAATACAAAGCCCCCATACCAATGGGTTTTAAGACGCAGGCAAAAAGCATCACGCTTAAGAAAAGGATCGTGTACATGCTCAACGGCCAAAATACCACCATCGGTAGGACTAACAATGCCCAAAGGTGCAGAGGGAATCACACGTTGTGGACTACGATATAACCAGATAAGAATAAAAATAAACAACCAGATAGGCCAAACATAAAACCCGACCATGACGTGGATCGCCAAAACCGCAAGACTACCCCATAAAATAATCGGCTTACCTTCCGGCGCAATCACTACGTTCCCCCTAATCAATAAGGCCGGGATTGCCCCGGCCTTTTATTACTTAGTTCTTTTCTTTATCAACCAGTTTGTTGGCGGTAATCCAAGGCATCATACCCCGCAATTTCTCACCCACTTGCTCGATTTGATGGGCCGCATTTAAACGACGACGCGCCGTCATTTCAGGGTAGTTAGTTTGACCTTCAAGGATAAAGTTTTTCGCATAGTCACCGGTTTGAATATTTTTCAGTGCTTGCTTCATAGCACGACGGCTTTCATCGTTAATCACTTTATCACCGGTAACGTACTCACCATATTCCGCATTATTCGAAATAGAATAATTCATATTGGCGATACCACCTTCGTACATGAGATCCACAATCAACTTCAACTCATGTAAACATTCAAAGTACGCCATCTCAGGCGCGTAACCGGCATCCACTAAGGTTTCAAAACCGGCTTTTACTAACTCAACGCAACCACCACATAATACGGCTTGTTCACCGAATAAATCGGTTTCGGTTTCATCTTTGAAAGTGGTTTCAATAATACCGGTACGACCACCGCCAATGGCTGAAGCATAAGATAAAGCAATATCTTTTGCTTTACCCGAGGCATTTTGGAAAACCGCGATTAAGTCAGGAATACCACCGCCATTTTTAAATTCATTACGAACAGTATGACCGGGGGCTTTCGGTGCGATCATGATCACATCAAGATCCGCACGCGGTACAATTTGATTGTAATGAATACTAAAACCATGTGCGAAAGCTAATACACCGCCTTGCTTAATGTTAGGTTCAATTTGGCTCTTATAAAGCTGTGATTGAAACTCATCCGGTGTCAGGATCATCACTAAATCAGCAGATTTGACTGCTTCATCAACAGGCTTAACCGTTAAGCCGGCCTGTTCTGCTTTAGCCACAGAGCTTGAGCTTGCGCGTAAACCTACCGTTACATCCACACCAGAATCTTTTAAGTTATTGGCATGTGCATGGCCTTGTGAACCATAACCGATAATCGCGACCTTCATTGCTTTGATCAGCGACAAATCACAGTCTTTGTCGTAACAAATATTCATTTATTTATCCTTCCCATTAACTTATTAAATTATTTAGACCGTTGCGAGGCTAAGGCTCTTATCGCCACGACCAATGCCTGATACACCTGAGCGCACGGTTTCTAAAATCTTGCTATCGTCAATCGACTCAATAAAAGCATCTAGCTTTTCACAAGTACCGGTTAACTCCACGATATACGTTGTTTCAGTTACATCGATAATACGACCGCGGAAAATATCACTGAGTCGTTTCATTTCGGCCCGTTGCGTTGGATCATTGACTAAGATCTTAATCAGCATGAGCTCACGCTCAATATGTTGACCTTCGGTAATATCCGCTAACTTGACCACATCCACCAGTTTATTCAACTGCTTGGTGATTTGTTCAATAATTTCATTGGAACCAGTTGTTACCACCGTCATACGTGATAAAGAAGCATCTTCAGTTGGCGCAACGGTTAATGATTCAATATTGTAAGCTCGCGCTGAAAACAAACCCGCTACGCGCGACAGCGCCCCGGATTCATTCTCCACTAACATCGAAATAATATGGCGCATTACGCTAACTCTCTTTCTGATGACAAATGCATTTGATTATGCGCTTTACCCGCAGCAATCATCGGATAAACGTTTTCAGTTTGGTCGGTAATGAAATCTAAAAAGACCAGTCTATCTTTCATACCAAACGCTTCACGCAATGCACCTTCCACATCAGCCGGTTTTTCAATCCGCATACCCACATGGCCATAACTTTCCGCTAACTTCACAAAATCCGGTAAGGCTTCTAAATAGGAATGTGAATAACGGCTTTCATAGAAAAATTCTTGCCATTGACGCACCATCCCCATGTAACGGTTGTTTAGGTTAATGACTTTCACCGGTAACATGTATTGCAAGGCAGTAGAAAGCTCCTGAATACACATTTGAATACTGGCTTCACCGGTCACACATGCCACATCCGCATCGGGATGTGCTAGCTTCACACCTAAGGCAGAAGGTAAACCAAAGCCCATGGTGCCCAAACCACCGGAGTTAATCCAATGTAACGGGCTCTTAAACTTATAAAACTGTGCCGCCCACATTTGATGTTGTCCAACATCAGACGTTACATAGGCATCACCTTGGGTGACCTCGTAAAGCTTCTCAATCACAAACTGCGGTTTAATCAACGCGCTATTTCTGTCATAGCGTAAGCAGTCTTTGTCACGCCATTTATCAATTTGTTGCCACCAATTCGATAGCGATTTCTCATCCGGTGTTTTTTTAGATTGTGCCAACTCCGCCATCATGTCATTGAGAACGTTTTTGATATCGCCAACAATAGGAATATCAACCCGTACTGTTTTTGAAATGGATGCCGGATCAATATCGATATGCACAATTTTGGCATTAGGGCAAAAGTGTTTAACATCACCGGTAACACGATCATCAAACCGCGCACCAATTGCCACTAATACATCACATTCATGCATGGCCATATTTGCTTCATAGGTGCCATGCATACCCAGCATGCCCACAAACTGTTTGTCGTCACCGGGATAACCGCCGAGTCCCATTAAGGTATTGGTAATGGGGTAGCCTAATTTTTTAGTAAATTCGGTGAGTTCTTTATCTGCGCCACTGAGAATGACTCCACCACCGGTATAAATCATGGGCCGTTTGGCTGACAAAATCAGCTCCATCGCACGCTTGATTTGACCAGGGTGACCCTTCACCGTTGGGTTGTAAGACCGCATTTCTACATCCTTCGGGTAAACATACGGTACTTTGATATTCGGATCGGTAATATTCTTAGGAATATCCACCACCACAGGACCAGGACGCCCGGTTGTGGCGATATAGAAAGCCTTTTTCAAGGTTGTGGCAATATCATTCACATCTTTGACCAAGAAATTGTGTTTTACGCAAGGGCGGGTAATCCCCACTGCGTCCACTTCCTGGAAAGCATCAGAACCAATATACGCCGTGGCCACTTGGCCGGTAATAATGACCATGGGAATAGAATCAAGATAGGCTGTCGCGATACCGGTTACGGCATTGGTCGCGCCTGGACCGGAGGTCACTAGACACACACCGGGCTTGCCAGTGGAACGGGCATAACCATCCGCCGCGTGGGTCGCACCTTGCTCATGGCGGACGAGTATATGGCGCACGTCATCTTGCTTAAATAAAGCATCATATATATGGAGTACGGCCCCGCCTGGGTAGCCAAACACATATTCGACCCCTTCATCCTTCAAAAACTGGACTAGGATATCTGCGCCATTCAATTCCACAAAAAGTCTCTCCCAAAGATAAAAAATGCCCGTAAAACGGGCCCATGTATCCGCAAAGCGGAAAGGATAAGAAACTACTTATTTTCTGTGGCAAGGTCAAGAAATCTGAGCCGGAATAAAAGATTTTTGGCCCTTTGGCCGAGAAAGTCATGAGTTTGGTAAATAGCGATGGCGATCACAGACTTGTGAAATCGCTTTGTTACACCATAATTTACATAGAACAGACAACTCGGCATACTGAATCATGCCCAACCACGGACGTATTATATGATAAAACCCACTCAATTCGCGCTAGCAATGACCATTACTTTGGCCATGTCGCCCCTTTCTTTGGCAGCTAATTCCGACAAATGGGTCGATAGCGACGGCGTTACCCACTACTCCCAAACGCCTCCACGTGGCAAAGACTATGAAAAAATGCGTTTAAAAAAGGCGCCACGCTCCAGCTACCAGGCACCGACCGCACCACCGGCGAGTGACGCGAATAGCAACCCAGCCCCAACCACTGGCAGCAGTGGCGGTAGCAGCGCAAAAAATAAAGCGGATATTGAAAAAGAACTGGCAAAAAACAAAAAAATCCGCGAACAAAACTGCAAAGGCGCACGACAAAACCTCTCCATTTATTCCAAATACAGCAGAGTGAAACAAGAAGATGGTAAAGTCGTTAAATTAGACTCCGAGGAACGCCAACGACGCATTAAAGAAAGCGAAG
>CAZPAE010000177.1:0-6012 GCA_964584455.1 uncultured Thioalkalispiraceae bacterium | reverse complement strand
GCCTTCATAACCATTTGCAAGTTGATAGAGGTAACTCAACATCTTGCCTCCTTTTCGACCCCTAATGGGTCTGTAAAATTTGGTTCGTATTATTTGACCTGAATTTTACAAAATCGTTGCTGCCAGATGACAGTTTCATTAGCACAAGGATTGGCTTTTACTCCTATATTACTTTAGCTATACATCATAACTTACTGTTTATTAAGCTTATATCTTTGTTTAAATCATGGGTTCAATATTTGCCAATGTTGGCCATTAAATATTTCTGTCGCGGAAAAGCGATCCTTGTAGGCCATTTTCTGACAGTTTTTAATCCAATAACCTAAGTATACATAGTCACGGCCAGTTGCTTGCGCCGTTTCTATTTGTTTCAGTATGGCATATGTTCCGAGACTGTGCGAAGACAACCCCATATCGAAAAAAGTATAAACGGCTGATAAGCCCATACTGAGCCAATCAGTAATCGCTACCGCCACCAATTTGTCATTAATATGGAATTCACCCAGCCGAGTTTTGCACCAATCCGTTTCAATAATATGCATATATTGTGTGGGATCATCGTTATTCATGCTGCTATCGTGATGACGCTCATTCATATAGTGCTGGTAAAGCGTGAAATGTGTTTCATCAAACCCAGCATCCCGCCATGTGAGGCTGACAGCCTGGTTCTTGTTAAGAATCCGCTTTTGTGAGCTGGACAGCCTGAAATTTGCTACATTGATACGTACCGCTTTGCATTCATCGCACTGAGCGCAATGAGGGCGATAAATATGTTCGCCACTGCGGCGAAAACCCAACTGTGCCAATAAATCATAGTAGGCCATATTGAGCGGGATCTGTGGGTCAACAAATAAAGTGGCTGCTTTTTGGTGAGCTAAATAGCTACACTCATGGGGTGGGGTAATCATCAGGCTCAGCTGCTGAAGGCGGTGAAAATAGGTTTCATCATTCATAAGGCTTATCCGATGTGAAATCCACAGATTGTCTTCATGCTTTCACTAATATAAATAGACCAACTCCCAACATAATGCTACTTGCCAATCGATTGAACAGGCGTTGTCGTTGAGGGTTAACTAACAAACTCGCTCTATCTGCCATGTAAGCATAAAATAATTTAGCAATAAGAATAGATATCGTTGCGGTTAAGATCACGATAGCTGTTTGGGTATAAGAAATGCTGGATAGATTGATAAACGCGGGGAAAAAACCGAGATAGAAAAAAATCGCTTTTTGATCACCTAGCGTTATCAATAACCCGGTCATGAAACTCGAAACTAAAGATGAATCTGGAGAAGACTGTGTTGTTTTCGCTGTGGTCGTTGAACGCCAGAGTAGAATACCTAACCAAATAAGATAAACACCGCCGACGTATTTTATAATGCTAAATAGTGGCCCCATGGTTTCAGCTAGCACGGTGACACCTACAATGGCGATCAAAATAAAAATAATATCGCCAAGCACAATACCGAAAGTGGTGAAAACACCGTGTCGAAACCCGAACGCCGCTGAGCGTGATGACACCGCAAGAACACTCACGCTAGGAACAAAGGCGAGGATTAACATGGTACCAAATAGCGCAGCAAGCGTTGTTAATGACATAAAAGCGATCACACAGTGAATAGTGCGATTAGCATATTAAAAAATCGATAAAATGTAAAAAATGTGGTGGATTTATTCTGCTGCCCAGGATTGAGTCCTGGCCTGGCGCGTTAACATCATCCCCAACATGGTCATGCCCATACCTTTGTTCGATAGAACGATGACGCCAGTATTGGTTTGTTTATCAATTGACAGATAGGATGCATACCCCCCCACCAGACCGTTATGCCAAATAATAGTTTTATTACCAAAAATACGATCTAAAAAAGTCGGTAGCATCCAGCCTAACCCGGTTTCACCATCGAATTGCTGTACATGCGTTTTTTGCAAGCTCTCGAACAGAGGGGAATGGTGTTCAATATTCGCCTGCAGGAATATCATCATATCTTCCATATTGGAAAACAAGCCCCCTGCACCGGCGAGTGATTGAAAGGTCCATATAGGCGTTGCTGAGCCATTTTCCTTGAAACCAGGGGCTAATTGTTGTTGTAAACCCGGTGAGAGTGTTATAGCGGTGTGTTGCATATTCAGCGGTAATAGGATTTTTTCCTTCATTAAGGTCTCTAAACTTTGGTGAGTGACCTTTTCTAAGACATGTCCAAGCAACCCCATACCAAAATTAGAGTAGCGAAACTTTCCAGGCTTAGGTGTGTAATCGGTTGTGGCGAGGTAATCAAAAATATCTTTTTCACTTAAGTGTTGATAGGGATTATGAAGGATATTCTTTTTACCAACGATCGTGATGACTTTATCAAGTAGTGGCTTAGGGACAGGTTCGAATCCAGAGGTGTGGGTAGCAAGTTGCCGTAATGTAACCTGTGTAACCGTAGGGGAGAGTGGCGTTGTTTCACCGAGAAGCTCACCTAATGTGGCATCAAGCTCGACTACACCTTCATCTACCAATATTTGTAACAATGATGCGGTAAATACTTTTGTGATCGACGCAATTTGAAACAATGTTGTATTGGTAGGTGGTTGTTTATTATTAGGTTCGATAGTGCCGTAGGCCTTGGTGAACAACCTACCGTTTTTGTAGATACCCACAATAACACCATGTTGTGCATCTTTTTTAATAAATTTACCCAGCTCATGGTCCACGGTGCTGGCAAGATCGTCTTTGTCTTGCACGGTTTCAAGCCGGTGTTTTATATAAAAAATGGCCGAGACAAGGACGACAATAAATAAGATAAACACAATTAGCATTGTTTTCATTGAACTACCAAAATCATGTACAAACAGAATCATAACAAAGAATGAGTGATTTTATGATGTCTTTTTGTAGGCAAATTGATATGGTTTTTTATTACTTTTGTAAAGATGAAGGCCGCAAAATGCGGCCTTCAGGTTATCTTCACTGTTATTGTGACCGCAGTCTAAAAGAACGACCATTTATAGTGGCTGTACGGGCCGATTATTGCCAATTTAATATATTAAGTGACTTTAAAATGGCATGCCGTTGTTGATCGGGATTGCATATGCATTGGCGCGATCTGTTTCTTGGACTAGCTTGTAGCCATGAGCAATCAAAGCAACAGTATTGTTGTCACCTTGTACATTTTCCCATTCAATAGTGGCATAACCAAAATCAAATACAGTAGGTGTTAAGGTGACTCGTCCAGTTTGGTTTGGGTATATTTGTGTTGATGTCATATTGTCATAGGTAGTTACGGGTACCGTATTGCCATTTCTATCATAGAAGGTGACGGTAACATTGATATAATTATCTGTGATGTTTGAAATAAATACGTAAGTTGGTGTATTTGCTACAGCAGAATTCCAATGCGGCACAATCGCTTTACCGCTTCCTGCAAAAGCAAGAGTGGGTAGTAAGAATGCAGTTGTTATTGCTAGGCGAATCAAATTTTTCATCTCTTATTCCTCTTAAGTGAAAGGTTGGTAGAGATATATTGCCTAACGACTATTTTAGATTCTGTTGTTCTGTTGGCATAGCGAGGTTGATGTGCTTTGCAGTTTTTACTGAAAACAAAATTAGTAGTGGTAGGGGTTTTAATGTGTGTCTAATTGACGATATCGTTTGGCGTAATGCTGCATTGCCAAGGAGCAGGGGGTGTTGGTTTTTCGCAATAGATATCTAAATATTTTGTGAATTGTTGTCGTGATATGGGGCGTGCACCTAAGCTGGCGAGATGAGAAGAATAAATTTGGCAATCGATAAAAGCAAATTGCCAGCGTTGTAATTGCTTGACTAAATAAACAAGTGCAATCTTCGAGGCATCGGTTTTGCGACTAAACATGGATTCACCAAAAAAGACTTGACCGATGCTAATACCATATAAACCACCGACTAACTCATTGTTGTGCCAAACTTCGACACTGTGTGCATGACCTAATCGAAACATACGTAAATAAGCATTAGCCATTTCTTGGGTGATCCAAGTTCCCATATCATCCGCGCGCGGTTTAGCGCAAGCGTAAATAACTTGTTCAAAGGCCTTGTCAAAGGTAACGGTGTAATCGTCACGTTTAAGCGATTTTTTTAAGCTACGTGAGATTTTAATCGCATCTAAGAACAACACCATGCGAGGATTAGGTGTCCACCATAAAATAGGTTGGCCGTCACTATACCAAGGAAAGATACCATGACGATAAGCGCTACAAAGTCGTTCTACGGATAAGTCGCCGCCCACAGCCAGTAAGCCATCGGGCTCGGTTAATGCTAACTCCACATCGGGAAAAGTTGTTTTATCCTTTGGGTTTAGCCAAAACGGACGTAGTGGGCCACTTTTTGTCATTGTTATGGGTTAACCGTTTTAAAAGGGGAATGAGCTTGTAAGCTTTCGATGTAGTGCTGCATACCAGACTGTTCATGCTGTACAAATTGTTCGATAGATTGTCGAAATTGAGCGTCATTAATCCAGTGTGCAGACCAAGTGGCTGTCGGTAAAAATCCACGACTAATTTTATGTTCACCTTGCGCGCCCGGTTCAAATGAATGTAGTCCATGCTCAATACAATAATCTAAGCCTTGATAATAGCACGCTTCAAAGTGAAGACTATGAAATGCCTCATTACAACCCCAATGTCGACCATATAATGTTTCTGAACCACGCATGTTAAATGCACTTGCCACATATTGACCTGCATGTTTAGCAAAAACAATAACAATAGAATCAGGCATGGTTTCGCCGATTTCTTGGAAAAACGCTAAGCTTAATGTGGCCATGCCACTTTTACGCTCAAAGGTACTGCTGTAAAAATTATGAAATATATGCCATAGCTCTTCTGTCATTTCATTGCCATGGCGAATTTCAAGTGTCACGTCTTGTTCGGTTACTCTTCGACGCTCACGTTTAATTTTTTTACGCTTCTGTGCCGAAAAATATTGCAAGTAGTCATCAAAGCTAGTGTAGTTTTGGTTATGCCAATGAAACTGGCAACCTAATCGCATTGCCATGCCTCGTTGTTGTAATAATTCTGTATCCATTTTATTGGTAAATAACCAATGCATTGATGACATATTATGTTGTCGGGCATGTTGCGTTGCAGCTTTAATTAATAAACGAGCATAATGAGACCGATCAACATGGGGTGCAATGAGTAAACGTGGTCCTGTGGCCGGCGTGTAAGGGATGGCAGTTACTAGCTTAGGGTAATAGGGCAGACCATTACGCTGATAGGCATCGGCCCATGACCAATCAAACACCAACTCACCATAGGAGTTATCTTTCACATACATGGGCATTGCTGCAACAAGTTGTGAATCTTCTTCAATGAGTAAATGTTGCGGATACCAACCATATTCTTGTAAACAACGGTGTTGTTCTAAAGCGACAAGAAATTGGTGTTGTAAGAAGGGGTTTTGTGGACCGGCAAGTTGATTCCAGGTGTCTTGTTCAATGTTAGCAAGACTGTGGCTAACATCAACTTGTACGGCGTTTTCTTGCATTTTATTGTTAATGGTGTCATCCATGACATTTATCCATTAACCATAATCATTGTTCGCACAAAAGCAGCAAGTTAGCCTTGTGCTTCAAGGTTATCAAGATACCGTTCTGCATCTAAGGCTGCCATGCAACCTGAGCCAGCAGACGTAATGGCTTGACGGTAAATATGATCGGCTACATCGCCAGCTGCAAACACACCGGGGACACTGGTTTGTGTTGCGTTACCACTGGTACCACTTTGAATTTTTAAGTAACCGTGTGCCATATCTAACTGACCTTCAAAGATGTCGGTATTGGGCTTATGACCAATTGCCACAAACACACCCATAAGGTCGAGTTCTTTTGTTTTACCGTCATTATCTTTAAGACGAACACCGGTCACACCACTATCATCACCGAGTACTTCATCCAGGTTATGATTCCACTCAATGGTGACGTTGCCATTTTTCGATTTTTCAACTAATTGATCAGATAAGATCTTTTCTGAACGGAATTTATCGCGACGATG
>CAZPAE010000176.1:0-6037 GCA_964584455.1 uncultured Thioalkalispiraceae bacterium | reverse complement strand
AGCCGGTCTTCATTCCATTCAACAACTAGTTGTTGAATGGAATGAAGACCGGCTTCGGCACAAGCAACAAGATGTTGCTTGTGCCGAAGCCGGTCTTCATTCCATTCAACAACTAGTTAGATAAAAGTAGAAATGAAAGAAGTAAAGCATTTTATTAATGGCAATTACGTTAACTCAAATCATCGGTTTGATAATGTAAGTCCCGTAGATGGACAAGTTGTTGCAACAGTTTATGAAGCAGGTCGAGATGAAGTAGACCAGGCAGTGCTCGCGGCTAAGCAGGCATTACGTGGGCCATGGGCTAAGTTAACCAATGAAGAGCGTGCAACATTACTCTATAAAGTGGCTGATGGTATTACTGCACGATTTGATGAGTTTCTCGAAGCAGAATGTTTAGACACAGGCAAGCCTTATAGTTTAGCTCGCAGTATCGATATTCCCCGTGGTGCCGCTAATTTTAAAATCTTTGCTGATACGATTCGCAATGTACCCACCGAAACCTTTTTAATGCCCACCCCCGATGGTGCTGGTGCGGTGAATTATGCTGTTCGAGTACCAAAAGGCGTGATTGCTGTCATCAGCCCTTGGAACCTACCGCTATTACTTATGACTTGGAAAGTAGGGCCAGCACTAGCCTGTGGTAATACTGTTGTGGTTAAACCTTCGGAAGAAACACCACTGACAACCACCTTATTAGGGGAAGTCATGAATGATGCAGGTGTGCCACCTGGTGTATTTAATGTGGTACACGGCTTTGGTCCTGACTCTGCCGGTGCTTATCTAACGCAACACCCTGATGTGGATGCGATTACCTTCACTGGTGAAACACGTACCGGTGAAGCGATTATGCAAGCGGCATCTACAGGCGCACGTTCAGTTTCGTTAGAGATGGGGGGTAAGAACCCTGGATTAATTTTTTCTGATTGTGATGTGGATAAAGCTGTTGATGGAACGATACGGTCTGTGTTTGCTAATTGTGGTCAGGTTTGTTTAGGCACTGAGCGAGTCTATGTGCAGCGTAATGTGTTTGATGAGTTTATGGATAAGTTTATCACAAGAACAGAAGGGCTACGTTTAGGTCGCCCGGAAGATCAGTCTGTCAATATGGGGCCGCTCATTAGCCAACAACATCGCGACAAAGTAATTTCTTATTACGAAAAAGCTGTCAATGAAGGGGCCACCGTAGTGACTGGTGGTGGCATTCCCGATATGGGTGCTGATCTGGAAAAAGGTGCATGGGTTCAACCCACTGTTTGGACTGGGCTTGATGATACCGCCGCAGTTATACAGGAAGAAATTTTTGGCCCTTGTTGTCATGTACGTCCTTTTGATGATGAAGAAGAGGTGATTGAACTGGCCAATGATACTGATTATGGCTTAGCCGCTGCGGTGTGGACTGAAAACTTATCACGTGCCCACCGTGTTTCTCAGCAATTAGAAGCAGGACTTATTTGGGTGAATAGTTGGTTTTTACGTGATTTGCGCACGCCCTTTGGGGGTATGAAGCACTCGGGGATTGGTCGTGAAGGTGGTGTGCACTCATTAGAGTTTTACACCGAGTTAAAAAATATTTGTATCAAGTTGTAGAGAAATGAAACAAGAACAAATCCAACATTATGCTGACGAGTTATACGGTGCGCTACGTGAGCAGCGTATGGTTGAGCCATTAACTGAGCGAGAGAAAAGCATCACGATTGAAGATGCCTATGCCATTTCTTCACATATGCTGCAGAGACGTATTGCTGATGGGGAGAAATTGATTGGTAAAAAGATTGGTGTTTCCAGTAAGGCTGTACAGCGCATGTTGAATGTGCATCAGCCGGACTTTGGGTATTTGACTGATGCCATGTTAGTTGAAGAAGGTGAGCCGTTATCTCTTAGCAAGAAAATGATTCAGCCGCGTGCAGAAGGGGAGATTGCCTTTGTGCTTAAGCGTGATTTAGTTGGTCCCGGGGTAACACCAACTGATGTGCTGCGAGCTACTGATTTTGTTGTGCCTTGTTTTGAAATTGTTGATTCTCGGGTGCGTGATTGGAAAATCAAGATTCAAGATACAGTTGCAGATAATGCGTCATGTGGTTACTTCTTGCTGGGCCAAGATGCGGCTGATCCCAAAAAAATTGATTTGTCTACTTGCGGCATGGTGATGGAAAAAAATGGCAGTGTGATTTCTACCGGTGCCGGTGCCGCAGCTTTAGGCGCATCACCAGTTACCTGTGTTGCATGGTTAGCAAACACATTAGGCCAGTTAGGAACAAGTTTACAAGCGGGTGACGTGATCTTATCGGGTTCATTAGTGCCATTAGAGCCAATTAAAGCCGGAGATCATATGTCAGTCAGTATTGGTGGTATTGGTCGTACCGCCGTGGTTTTTGAATAAGACATTAAGCGGGAGATGCTGAAATGAAAATAGCATGTGCGCTCATTGGACCAGGCAATATTGGCACTGATCTAATGTACAAGCTAAAGCGAAGTGAGCTTTTAGAACCGGTTTGGATGGTCGGGATTAATCCTGAATCAGATGGTTTAAAACGTGCCAAAGAACATGGTATGAAAACAACCGCTGAAGGTGTCGATGGGTTATTGGCACATCTTGAAGAAGATAATGTGCGCATTGCCTTTGATGCCACTTCAGCATATGTCCATGGCGAGAATTCTCGTAAGTTAACAGAGAAAGGGGTAACCGTGATTGATTTAACCCCCGCAGCCATCGGTCCTTATTGTGTTCCACCTGTCAATCTTGAAACACATGTGGGTAAGGGCGAAGAGAATGTCAATATGGTGACTTGCGGCGGTCAGGCCACGATTCCGATGGTATACGCGGTGAGTCGAGTACAGCCTGTCTCTTATGCCGAAATTGTTGCAACCATTGGCTCTAAATCTGCTGGCCCTGGAACGCGCAAAAATATTGATGAGTTCACTCAAACTACAGCGGGTGCGATTGAACGTGTTGGCGGTGCACAACGTGGTAAAGCCATTATTATTTTAAACCCTGCCGAACCGCCTCTCATTATGCGCGATACCGTGCATTGCGTGACAGAAGGTAAACCCGATGAAAAAGCCATTATTGATTCCGTCCATCAAATGGAAGCGGAGGTACAAAAATATGTACCGGGTTATAGGGTCAAAGAAGGTCCTGTATTTGATGGTAACCGAGTGAGTATTTTCCTCGAAGTAAAAGGCCGTGGTGACTACTTGCCAGAGTATGCCGGCAATCTCGACATCATGACTGCGGCGGCGGCAAGAACTGGGGAAATATTCGCTGAACAGATTTTGCAAGCGACAGCAACCGCAGTAAGTGGTTAAAGGTAAAGACAATGGATTTAACAGGCAAAAAAATCAAATTACATGACATGTCACTTCGTGATGGCATGCATTCGGTACGACACCAGTTTACTACCCAGCAAATGGTTGAATTGGCACGTGCGTTAGATAAAGCCAAGGTCCCACTCATTGAAGTTACTCATGGAGATGGTTTAGGTGGTTCTTCGGTGAATTATGGGTTTGGTTTACATACTGATCAAGAGTATTTACGTGCAGTTATTCCTGAAATGAGTTTTAGCAAAGTGTCTGCATTGTTATTACCCGGTATTGGCACAGTAGAAGATTTAAAAATGGCACGTGATTGTGGGGTTCACACTATCCGTGTCGCAACCCACTGCACCGAAGCCGATGTTTCTGAGCAACATATTAAAACCGCAAGCGATATGGGCTTGGATACAGTTGGTTTCTTAATGATGAGCCACATGGTGCCAGCTGAAAAAATCCTTGAACAAGCTAATTTGATGGTTTCTTACGGTGCCAATTGCGTCTACATGACAGACTCCGCTGGATACATGTTGCCAGACGAAGTGAGCGAAAAGATCAGTCTATTGCGACGTGAGATTAATAGCGAAGTCGAGATTGGTTTTCACGGGCACCACAATCTTGCCATGGGTGTGGCCAATTCATTAGCCGCAGTGGAAGCCGGTGCCAGTCGTATTGATGGTTCAGTAGCGGGCTTTGGTGCAGGGGCAGGTAATACACCATTAGAGGTGTTTGCCGCAGTGTGTGATCGCATGGGAGTTGATACGGGCGTTAATCTGGATTTGATGATGGATGCGGCAGAAGATGTGGCACTGCCCATGATGGGTGAACCAACACGCATTAGCCGTGATGCACTGATTTTAGGTTATGCCGGTGTTTATTCCTCTTTCTTATTGCATGCCAAACGAATCGAAAAGAAACACGGTGTGCCATCCCGCGATATTTTAGTCGAGCTAGGTAAACGACGAACCGTGGGTGGGCAAGAAGACATGATTGAAGAACTCGCTTTAGAAATCTTACGTGAACAAAATAACACGATGAAGAAAGTAGGTAGCAATGGCGCTTGATAAACAAACTATCGAAAATTTAGCTGAGCATCTAGAAAATGCTGAGTTAAACGCACAGGCTGTAAAAAAGATCACTGATGATTATCCTGATCTTAGCTGGGATGAAGCCTATGACATTCAATGGGAAATTCGTCGGCGCAAACTGGCTCGTGGACAGCGCGTAGTGGGTTTGAAAATGGGGTTAACGTCCTGGGGGAAAATGAAACAAATGGGGGTGGAAACACCTATCTATGCGTTTCTTGCTGATTATTTCAGTATCCCTGAAGGGGCCACTATTAATACAAAAGAGCTCATTCACCCCAAGGTAGAAGCAGAGATAGCGGTTATTACAAATCGTCCTTTAACAGGGCCGGGTTGTCACATCGCTGAAGTAATGGCCTCCATTGAATGTGTTGTTCCTGCAGTCGAAATCATTGACTCGCGCTATAAAAATTTCCGTTTTGACTTGAAAAGTGTCATTGCCGATAACGCTTCTTCATCACGTTTTGTTACAGGTGGCCGGTTACGCCGTATTAATGAGGTGGATTTAAAAACACTCGGTGTGGTGATGGAGAAAAATGGCCAAGTGGTTGAAGTGGGTGCCGGTGCCGCAGTATTGGGACATCCTGCAGCTAGTGTTGCCATGCTGGCAAATTTATTAGCCGAACGGGGTGAAGAAATTCCTGCTGGGACCTTCATTATGACAGGTGGGATTTCGGCGGCTGTCGCTGTTGAAGCTGGTGACGCTATTTGTGTTCGTTATGAAGACCTAGGCTCAATCAGTATGACATTTGAGTAACAGGAGAGTTTTATGCCGTTAGCACAAATCACCATTATCGAAGGGCGTTCAAAAGAAATGAAGGCAGACCTCATTAAAAAAGTAACTGAAGCAATGCAAGAGAGCTTAGGTGTACCTAAAGAACGGATTCGTGTAGCGATATATGAGGTTAAAAAAACGGAATGGGGTATCGGTGGTGAAACAGTGGAGTCACTTGGTCGGTAGTGTATAGCGAGAAACAATGAGCAGAAGATATTCTACAATGAAAAAACAAATTAGACACAGCTGTTTTTTATTAGCCTGGTTATTAGTTGGTTGCCAAGCATCATTGGATTTAGACGCTGTTAACAAAGAAATTGCTCAGTCTGTACATCGCTTTGATCAATTACAAGCCATTACATCACAAAAAAATAAACTGATTGCAGTAGGTAGCGGCGGGGTTGTTATTACTTCACTGGATAAAGGCCAGAGTTGGTCACGTACAGAGCTAGAAGGGCATCCGCCGCTGATTGATATTACGGTTTGCCCCAATGGTGAGTTTTATCTGTTAGATATGACAAGGTCTGTATGGTTTGGTGATGGCGAAAAATCTTGGCAACAACACAAGCTGGATACAGCTGAAGTGCCTTTGTCCATTACCTGTGATTTTCATAATCGTGTTTGGGTAAGCGCCAGCTTTAGTACCCTATTGATGAGTGAAGATAATGCACAGTCTTGGAAAGTGACGTCATTTGATGAAGATCTCATGCTCAATACAATTCAATTTATTAACCAAGACATAGCAGTGACCACCGGGGAGTTTGGCACAGTACTATTTAGTTATGATGGTGGTGAAAGCTGGCAAAGAGTCACTTCTTTACCTGATGAATTCTACCCACAAGCTACCCAATTTATTGATCCCCTAACT
>CAZPAE010000175.1:0-6039 GCA_964584455.1 uncultured Thioalkalispiraceae bacterium | reverse complement strand
ATCCATCACCAGATTAATGGCCGGCAATGCGGGTCTGCCTGCAGTGATTGGGTGCTGGAACTCGACTGCGAAGTGCGAAGCGTCACAACTTGAGCCACCGTTACCCATGCTTAACATGCGCCCGTGATTCAGATAGATATCGGCAATGGCGCGGGCGGCGTCAATGATTGCCTGATCATTGTTATCGAAGAATGTCTGCTTGACAGCAAGGCTGTGCTGACTTTTCTGGCGCACGGATTCGAGCAAGGCGTCGCGTTCACGGTTGCGGTCTTTTACGCCGCCGTGCAGAAACGGATACAGTGATTCCAGTTGTGTTGTTGTATCGCTCATATTGGCAGGTGTTATTGTCCGCTGGCCTGCATCGCTTCGACCTCAGCCTGTGCCTCACCGAGTTCATTCAACAGGTCAAGTGTGATTTTGGCTTCATTCGCATCAATACGGCTCATGGCAAAGCCAACATGCACCAGTACCCAGTCTCCGATACAGCTTTCGACAGGGTGCTCGTCATCGACGATGCAGGCAATATTTACCGGACGCTTGACGCCAGACACATCGACCAGTGCGAGTTTCTTTTCGCTGTCGGTTATTTCTACAATTTCACCAGGTATGCCCAGGCACATGATGTGGCCCTCATCTGTTAGTCTGTGGTTGGTCGTGCGCTCGTGCAGCTGCAATGACAGCCTGTCCCAAAGCGATGCCGCCATCATTGGCGGGTATTTGGCGATGGGTGAGCACATGAAATGATTGCGTATCAAGTCTTTTCAGTACTTGCTCCAGCAGTGTCTTGTTCTGGAATACGCCACCAGACAAAGCAACGGTATTGATAATGCGGACGTCATTTCGCTTCGTGAGCTTGTCAATCATGGTAACGATGGTTTTTGCAAGCCCTTTATGAAAACGCGCCGCGATGACTGGCGCTGGCGTGCGCAATATTAAATCGCCCAGCAAGGCCTGCCACATTGCAAGCGGTTCGATATAAGGCAATTGGTCATAAGCTTGTCCGGGCTGGTGTAACTTTGGAATGGCAAACGGATAGGCAAGCGCATCATCTTCATGATGCAGTGTATCCTGATCGACAATGGCTTCGAGTTCGATGGCAGCCTGACCTTCATAGACTGCCTGATCGCGACAGATGCCAATTGCCGCTGCAACCGCATCGAACAAGCGGCCACAAGAACTCGCCAGCGGTGCATTTTTGCCGGATTTGAGCATGGCGTGAAAAGTATCCAGCGGTTTACTTTCCAGATGCGCCACGAGATCCAGTTCTGCATAATTCATTTTCAGTTGCGGCCACCCCATCTCCGCCATCAAATGGGCGTATGTATTTCGCCAGGGCTCGCGCATGGCCATTTCACCGCCAGGCATGGCGACAGGTTTGAATGTGCCAGCACGCTCTGCATTGCGGTAGTCTGCGAGCAAAAACTCGCCGCCCCAGATCGTGCCGTCGTCGCCCATGCCCAGTCCGTCGAGCGCGACACCAAGGATGGGGTCCCCGTCGGGCGGATAGTTGTTTTCAGCCATGCAAGCGGCAATATGAGCGTGGTGGTGCTGGACGACTTCACAATGGGCGTCATTGTCCTCGCTCCATTGACGTCCGAGTTTGCTGGACAGGTATTCGGGGTGGGCATCTATGGCGATAATCCGGGCGTCATGCTCGAACAATTGCTGGTAGAGCTTCAGGTTTTTCTGGTAGTCGGCATACGTCGGCGCATTTTCCAGGTCGCCGATATGTTGTGACAGTATGGCTGCGCCATTTCGCAGCAGGCAGAATGTGTTTTTCAGTTCTGCGCCCATAGCCAGCACAGGAGGGGTGTCGGCAAACCCATCGGGTAATTTCAGGGGGGCTGGCGCATAGCCTCGCGCACGGCGCAAAATTCTGGCGTCATTCGCCATGACCCGAACCACCGAGTCGTCAATACGGTTCAGAATGTCACGATTATGCAGCAGTATGTAATCAGCCAAAGTGCGCAGACGATTGATCGCGTCATCGTTATCTATCGTTTGCGGTTCATCAGAAAGATTGCCAGAGGTGAATACCACGGGCCGATTCATGCGTTTCAGCATCAAATGATGCAGTGGTGTGTAAGGCAGCATAAAGCCTAATGTGGATTGACCGGGCGCCACTGCATCACAAATAGGCAGCAGATCTTTCTCGCGCACGCCACCAGCTATACCGAAACGGCGCTGCACGCCGGGAGGAGGCGTGCTGTGTTTTCGCAGCAGGACAATCGGCGCCTCGGTACTGGCGAGCAAGGCCTGCTCCTGTGGCGAGACGGATGCATAGCGTTTGATAACATCAATATCACGCGCCATCAGTGCAAAAGGCTTGGCATAGCGTTGCTTGGCTTCGCGTAGCCTGGCGACGGCATCGGTGTTGGTTGCGTCACATGCCAGGTGAAACCCCCCGATACCCTTGACCGCAAGAATGCCCCCATTCTGGATGACAGTACAGGCAGCATCGATGGCATCCAGTTGTGTCAGGCTTTCCAGGCAGACAGGTTTGCCATCCAGACGCTGTAGTTTCACTGTCGGGCCGCAGGTATAGCAGGCATTGGGCTGGGCATGAAAGCGCCTGTCAGCCGGGCTTTCATATTCTGTAAGACAGTCATCGCACTGTTCAAAGTCCTTCATGCTGGTATTGCATCGATCGTAGGGGATTGCACTGACGATTGAGAATCTGGGGCCGCAATGGGTGCAATTGGTCAGCGCATAACGAAAACGCCGGTTCAGTGGGTCGCGCACTTCGGCAAGACATTGCTCACAGACCGCAGCATCAGCAGTGATATGGGTATTGCTAACCCCGGTTTGGCTGGTTTCAATGCTAAAGCACTGTGGCACATCGGAAATGTTTTCCGGAATAAATCCTGCGTTGCGGGTAATGTGATCAATGCGTGCAAGTGGTGGCGGGTTATCCTGCAAGTCGGTTACAAACTGATTTATGCGGGTTTGCTCGCCATATACCTGGATGGTGACACCGTTGCTATTATTGATAACCGATCCGGTTAGCTGATGTTTACTGGCCAGTCGCCAGACGAAAGGGCGAAAACCAACACCCTGTACGGTGCCGGTAACATGTATCTGCTCGAGGAATACGGACGCGGCATTGCTGGATGATGCATTATCATCTGATGTGTGAAAAGGCAGTTTGTCAGCTCGAATGCTCACAAGGCAAAGCTCCACAAACTGATACGGTTATTGCCTGAGTCGGCGACTACGACCGTATTGCCGCAGGACTGAATGCCATAGGGCCAGCACAGACTGTTGGCGCACGGTGGCTGCCAGCGATTGTCACCCTTGTCATGGAAATTGTGTTGTCCGCAAAGTGCGCGTGCGGCAGCACCGGTGTTAAGGTCTTCAATATGCCAGCCCAGCAAGCGTGAACTGGCGGTATCAGCAACTATCAGCCAGTCATCAATGACGGTAATGGCATAGGGCATGTTCAGGGTATTGGCGCGAGGCCAGTATAGTGACTGGTTATGATCGACAAGATCCGTTTGTTCCTGGCCGAGCACATAATCACAAGCTTGACCGTTCTGTTGTGGTATGCCACGCCAGATCATGATGCGGTTGTTACCGGCATCTGATATACACAGGTGGTCACGCCAGATAGCGATGCCATGTGGCCAGCGCATGCTCATTGCGTCTGGTGAGTGACCTGCATTTTCATCGCGGCTTGTGAAATCTGTTTGCCCCAGCACGATATCCGCTGGCTGTCCGTTGCGATCTGGCAGTGTGTTCCATATCAGGACACGGCGGTTTTCAGAGTCAGCCACAAACAGTTTGCCATCATGCCAGTGAACCCCATAGGGCCAGTGCATGGAATCAGCGGATGCGGTATTTTGACCACGATTGGCTTCGCCTGATGTAAAGTCGGTCTGCCCGAGTACGATATCGGCTGGAACGTTGTTGGACTCAGGCGGGGTAAGCCAGATCAGGACACGATGGTTCCATGCGTCCGCTACGGCCATGCCTTTACCGCAGCGGCAAATGCCGGTTGGCACATTGACTGAACTGGCGCTGATCTCCGCTTTTCCGTTTCGGCCTTCACGATTGAAATCCTTTTGTCCGATAACCCAATCGGCAGGCGCAAGATCATCGACAGGCCGATGTTTCCAGCCCAACAGTCGATGATGCCCGGTATCACAGACCCAGAGCGGGCCGTCTTCGTGCATCAATGCTGCGCCCCGGGGTCCGAAGCAGGTAGCGGCATCCGGACTGACGCCGATCGTGACCATTGCTGGTATACGGTCTGCGCCTAGTATGACATCGGGCTCGTCAGCAAGTAATTTGAGATGCGGGACTTCACTCGCTTCGTTCACACGCAGGGTTGGATCCGGGCTCACCTTCATACTGACCTTGTCAGTGGGAGTTTGCAGATCAGCAGTGGGTGTGCTCATGACAGTTTGACCTCAACACGATCGTGGGTAACGCGCACCGCGTGTGTGATCAGTTGCACTTCCGGCGCAGTCAGGCATTCGCCCGTTTCCAGTGAGTATTCAAAACCATGATGCGGGCATACCAGAATGCCATTGTTTACTTCACCCATATCCATCGGCATACCCAGATGCGCACAGGCATTCTGGTAGCAGGTGACTTTGTTGCCAAAACGGCTCAACAAAACTTCGTCGTTATTGACAGTGGCGATCTTGATGCCCCCTTCAGGGATGGTTTCGAGTTTGCAGACAAACACCCAACCTGCATCTTCACCGTTCGCAAACGGACTGACAAAATTGACTTTCACACCATCAACCGGTTTTGCGCCGATGCCGCCTTTGGCTTGTTTGATGGATGTAATTTCCGGGCAGTATTGCTTGATGGCTTTCTCGACTCCTTCTGACAGTGTCAGGGAAGACGCCGGGCATCCGTCGCAGGCGCCCAACAAGCGGATTTCGACACTGTCGGGAGGGTTCAGGCTGACAATTTCAACATCGCCACCATGACTTTCCAGATAGGGGCGAACACTGGCGAGCGCATCTTCAAGACGTTCTTGCAGGGTAGGTTTCAGAATGCCGTGGTGACGAAGGACGGCATAAGTAATTTCATCTGTTACCGCCTCCCTTAATAGGGGAAGGACAGCGTCATCAGTTTTCAGATGACGGATCAGCCTGGCAAAAGCGGCCTTGTTTAAGTCAGCATGCGCCTGTATCAGCGCGGTGACGGTATTGCGCTGTTGTTCATCCCAGTCGGCAATTAGCGCTTCCAGAGATTGAATATCTTTCAGCAAGCTGTCCAGGCTGGCATCCTGTGTGGCCTCAATGGACTCCGCTGTGGCAGACATGTGCGTATCTCTGCTCAGGCGTATTTCAGGTCTTTAAACAGGTATGGCTGTATCGCGCCAGCAACCAGGCTCGCCACGATAATGGCAATCCACAATGACAGCCCTGCCTTTACCAGCCCGATAACGATGGCTGCCGTAATCACCATGCCGATTATCGCCTGACGAATAACACTGCCAACGTCCTGAAACAAGCGACCCTTCATGAACAGGGTGACAGAATTGAGAAACATGTCGAACATTTTTATCTCCTTTATGAAGTCAGATAAACAGCAAAACAATGAGTGCGATGATGACGCCGGGAACCGCTGCAATCGGGCCGAAAAATCCGCCCATCATGGCGGCCAGCTCATTGCCCATGTGTTTGCCGCCGACAATAATGCTGCCGATTGCGCCTCCGATGACGCCGGTTACAAGCGCAATGATAAAGCCCAGCAAAAAGGTGGTAATGGTTATGTTGTTGCCCGACAATGTGTCAATAATGGTGTCCATGATATCCTCGCTATAGTGGTTTAAATTCTGGATTCGCCAAAACCGTTGCCGCTGCGTGAACCGGTGTGGCCAGTGCCGATATCTGCCTCCAGCTCAGCCAGCGTTTCATGAATGATGCTGACTTTGGCATCATCACCGTATTGTTGGAAAATGTCGCATGCAGTGCGATACAGTTCGCGTGCTTCACGCATGCGCTGACGATTGCCTTTCTCGGGGTGATCCAGGTCGTCAGGCAGGTTGCACAGGCAATTGGCCTTGTTGCAAATCGTATT
>CAZPAE010000174.1:0-6044 GCA_964584455.1 uncultured Thioalkalispiraceae bacterium | reverse complement strand
GTGCTTGCTATAACCTCTAAGGCGTGTTGCCATGCACCTGCTACATCTTTGGTCCAGGCTCTACCTGCATGTTTCTTCATTGCTGATAGCAACACTTCGGCAACCGCCTCATAGTGTGCTGGTTCAGCGCCATAATCCTGATGCTTAGCGCCCAAAGTAGTTAATGCATTAGCCAGGTTATCAACATTCTCTAGATTGTTAATTACCAATTTGAGTGCACCAATCAACTTCTGCTGCTGTTTTGCATTAGTTGTATTGCCAAATAGCGGCTTAACGGCCGGATACTTTGCAAAAAGATCGGTATAAAAATCAGCAATAACACTTTCTATTTTCGGGGCTAATAGGTTAAAGCTCTTTTTTAGTACCGGAACATTTAGCCCTAAAGGGTGTTCATTCACTGATTGGTTTTTTCCTGTCATTGCCTTATCACCATGTTGGTTATCTGACTTGGGTTCTGGCGTTTGCGCCGCACTATCCTCTTGCATCCAAGCAAGCGGGTCATATCCTAATTTACTTTTTTTCTTATCTGTCATGCTTTTTTCCTTAGCCGCCCCAGCTTAAACCAGCCATCACTTCTTCAATGTAATCCCAAAAAGACTCTGCTGATGCAGAGTGAAAATTATCATCACTGTTATCCGTATTACTAAGCACTTGTCTATTTAACTCTTCTTTGTTCACTGGATAACTCATTACATTAACCTCAGTGGATTACCGCACGCTTCATCACATCCTGTGCTAATGCCATATAATCCTTTGCACCATTACTACTGGCTTGATACTCAAAAATCGTTTGTCCAAAACCCGGGCTTTCTGCCAAAGCAACGGTTTCCCGAATCGCGGTTTTATACACATGCTTTGGGAAATAGCTCACGATTTTATCTTTCACATCTCTCGCCAAACGGCGGCGCTCTTGAAAACGCGTTAATACGACCCATTTGCTAATATCACGTTTTAGGGTTGTCTCAATATGCTGAAAAATACTCATCAAACGTGATAGCCCTTGTAATGCAAAAAAGTCACCGGATACCGGAATCAATACTTCATCTGCTGCTAACAGCGCATTCATGCCTAAAATACCTGAAGAAGGCGGACAATCGAGATAAATAAAATCATACTGTTCTCGCACTGATGCTAAGGCATTACTCAATAACATACCCCGCTTCGCACCACCTACATTAATATGTTCTATTTCACCTAGGCGATCGCCTGCTGGAATAAGATCGATGTTGTCACGTGCAGGAATGATCACACTTTCAATATCTTGTTCTTCCATCATCACCTCAGCAATGCCCATCTGATTTTGATCTCGCAAACCAAAACCTGAGGTTAAATGCCCTTGCGGATCTAAATCGATCGCCAGCACGGTTTTATTTTTCTTGGCTAATGCGTGTGATAAATTCATTGTTGTCGTTGTTTTACCAACACCACCTTTTTGATTCATCACTGCGATCATGACAACTGGTTACTCCGCTATACCTTCGAGCTCAGCTAACTCTTTCGAGTTAAGCATGTGGTCAATATCCAGTACAATAACCATCTTTTCTGATACTGTTGCCAAACCTCGAATGAAAGCTGTATCCACTGAGGTACCAAAATCGGGCGAGGCTTTAATATCATCTTCCGGCATGTTGTATACATCTGATACACCATCTACGACGATCCCCATGATCCGACTTTTATCTTCACCACTTAATACCTTTAACATGATCACAACGGTTGTTGGGCCATAATCCAACTGCTCTAAGTTAAAGCGTAAACGCAAATCAATAATCGGTACGATGGTCCCGCGCAAGTTCAATACACCTCGAATAAAATCTGGCGTATTGGGTATAGGTGTTACACGGTCCCAACCTTTTATTTCCTGTACACGTAGAATATCAACACCATATTCTTCACCTGCCAGTAAAAACGTCAGATACTGTTGCGAACCGTCACCGCTCGCCATTAAATCGCTATTTTCAATCGCCTGTGCAATATCCGTCATGTCCATACCTCATGCAGCAACATCGTTGCCTTTCACTATTTTCAAATCAGGTAGACTTACCTGATGACGATGTAAATTAACCAGCCCCGAAATATCCAGAATCAGCGCTACCGCACCATCACCTAGAATGGTCGCGCCAGATAAACCTTCAATTCTGCGGAAGTTTGTTTCTAAACTCTTAATCACTACTTGCTGTTGGCCGAGCAAATCATCTACATACAGCGCAATCTTTTGCCCTTCGGCCTCAACAACTACTAATAATCCATCATTCAGATCAGCGGATTTGGTCGTGACATCAAAAATATGATACAAGCGCACAATCGGAATGTATTCATCGCGTAACTTATAAACCTCACCACGCCCTGCCACAATATTCACTTTAGATTGGTCTACTTGAATCGACTCAATGATGGAGACCAGTGGCACGATGTAAGTTTCACTACCAACACTGACAAGTTGTCCATCTAGGATCGCTAGTGTTAATGGCAATCGAATTGAAAATGTGGATCCAACCCCTTCTTCGGATTTCACATCCACATTACCACCTAAAGAACGGATATTTTTGCGTACCACATCCATGCCAACACCACGACCCGATACATCGCTCACGACATCTGCGGTAGAAAAACCTGGACGAAAAACAAGATCATGCACTTGCTCATCGGTTAGGTTATCTTCAGGATTCACTAAGCCACGCTCAATTGCTTTGGCATGAATTTTCTCTGTATTCAGACCACCACCATCATCAGAAATCTCTATAACAATATTACCGCCTTGGTGATATGCATTGAGATGCACGGTACCGGTTTCTGGCTTACCTGCCGCCACACGTTTGTCTGGTGTTTCAATACCATGGTCCAGCGAGTTACGAACCAAATGCACCAATGGATCGCCCAGCTTTTCCATCACTGTTTTATCTAGCTCTGTTTGTTCACCAGAGAGTTTTAGTTCAATTTTCTTATTCAACTTACCGCTTAAGTCATGCACAATACGTGGAATACGCTGGAACACGAAACTAATCGGTAACATGCGTATTCGCATGACTGACTCTTGCAGCTCACGAGTATTACGCTCCAACTGACCTAAACCATCCCGCAATTGTTCTATGTGTGCGGCAGTAATTTCTTCTGCATCAGCAAATTGACCCAACATCGATTGGGTAATCACTAACTCACCGACGGTATTAATAAGTTCATCGACCTTTTCAATGGCAACCCGAATCGAGGCAGATTCCCCACTACCCGATGATTTTTTCTTTTCAGTTGTACCCGCTGCTTTTGCTGGTGCTGGTGCCGCTGCCTGCGGTGGTGGGGCTGCTTGGGCAGGCTGTTCACGTTTTATGTCTAAGTCACAATCACCATCTACCCATTCAAATATTTCATTGATTTGTGATTCTTCTACTGCGGCATCAACTTGGATCGTCCAGCTTAAGTAACAATCTTCAGCAGAGAACTCAGGTGTGCTCAATAACTCGGATAAATCGGCTTCTACCGTAATTTCACCTAGATCAGATAGCTCACGAAACATCCGCACCGGATCATTACCGGTTTGTAATAAATGCTTGTGTGGTTTAAAGGTAACGATCCAATTACCTGTACCATTGTCTGTACCTGATGTTTCAGCAACATCACCTGCTGCAGGTGTATCACTGGCACCAGCCTCACCAGATAATAAAATGTCTAATTCTTTTTTTGCTGCCGCAATACCATCAGTATCTAGCTCACTGTCTTCACGTAGTGCCACTAGCATTTCACGCAGCACGTCGGTAGAGCGCAGTAATACATCAACGGCTTCTTGTGTCACTTGACGACGCCCATCGCGCATTTCATCAAGCAATGTTTCCATCACATGGGTAAATTCAGAAACCGCATTTAACCCAAAGGTACCACTCCCGCCTTTGATAGAATGCGCAGCACGGAAGATGGTATTAATGGTCTCAGGATCGGCCTGGCCCACATCAAGATTCAGGAGCTCGGACTCCATCACCTCTAAACCTTCAAAACTTTCCTCGTAGAAGGTATCGAGAAACTGAGACATGTCAATTGACATACCGTAACCTCTTCCTTAATTAAACGTTATCCAATTACTTTTTTAATCGTGGTCAGTAGTTGATCAGGATTAAACGGTTTTACAATCCAACCTGTTGCACCAGCGGCTTTACCTTCTTGCTTTTTGTCAGCGGTACTTTCCGTTGTCAGCATTAAGATGGGTATAAATTTATAATCAGGCAGTGCGCGTAGTTCCTTAATGAGCGTTATACCATCCATCACTGGCATGTTGACATCGGATAACACTAAGTTAAATTTACCACTCTTCGCTTTATCTAATGCCTGCTTACCATCACTCGCCTCTTCAACCTCATACCCAGCACCTTTGAGCGTAAAGGTCACCATTTGCAACATTGAAGCTGAATCATCAACAGCCAGGATCCTTATAGACATACCAATCTCCAATTACACATTTGTTTGTTATACCTCATGCTTTCCATTAAGCGGGAAGCTCTAATGTTTCATGCAAACCTAACAGCGTTGCTGAATCGACCAGTACTGCTGCCGGTGCTTGCCATGTCACGTTTAGATTCTTTTCTTTTGCGGCTTGATAAATTGCTGTCAATGCTTGTAAACCTGCCGCATCGATACGTTGTAACTCTTCTGAACGAATCGTTAACGGTTCATCTTTGGCTAAGACTTCCACTGCAGCTTTATACCAAGTATCGATACTCGTGATATCGAGCACCTGGCCACATTCAATTAATCCTGACTCTTCCATTACTAGGTATTGTCCCGCTTAAAAGTTGTATTTGATCAACAATGAATACGAAGATCCCATGAAGGCCAATTTCTCCTTATCAGCCTTTCATGATGAAAGAATTATCGGCATAGTTAGGGACTGCTTTAACCTTGAGCCAGACTAATTTAGTCTCTTAAACGCCCTTAAAAAAAAGGTGTTTAGGCGTAAATATCCAGTAGCCGGTTGCCTGATTGAACCTGATCGGCTGGCGCTGTCATCAACTCATCTTCGCCATTGGCCTCGCCAAATTGACCGCCTTCCCCATCGCCACCTTGCTGCTGGGACGCTTCATATGAGTCAGCGGACTGATCCGATACATTCACATCAGCCATATTGATGCCACTTTCAGCCAACATTTCACGCAACCGTGGTATGGCGCTATCCAATGCGTCACGTACACTGGCATGGGGGGAGGAAAAGCTAATTTGGGTTTGGTCACCTTGAATTTGTATCTTCACTTCCAAGGCACCGAGCTCCGGTGGGTTTAGGCGAATCTCGGCTTGCTGCAAGCCTCGCGATACCATCCAATGGATGCGCTCCCCCACTTGTTGATGCCAGTTAGGATCATTGAGTTGTGCATTAATCATATCGGCCTGAACCCGTTGTCCACCCAATGCGCCTGATAGCTCGCTGGCACTGAGACCTTGCAATAGACCGGTCGGCATCACATGGCCAGTACTCTGTGATAGTGGTGTTACCTCATTAAGATTCGTTTCAGCCTGAGCAGTGAGTAGCTGTTGAGCGAGTAGATCGGGCAACCCCAACGGCTGTGGTGTCATAGACTTAAGACTAAACTGCGGTCCGGAAAAAAGCTGTTGCTGTAATTGTTGCTGCGAACGATTCACAGCTTGCTCAATACTATCGCCTCGCGTAGGTTGGCTTAACAGGACACCTTGCTCATCCCCCACATAAGACATCGCCGCAGAGCCATTGGGATCAGCAACTGCATTCACCCCAGACCAATTCATACCCGGCAAATGCTTGCCTGATACGGCAACAAAAGCGGCAAGTTCCGCTTGTCCATTCAAAGGCTGTGCTGACAACTGTGGATTGCTCATCGATGCTGGCATACCATGCGTTAACGCTGGGCCTAAGGGATTAAATTGCGTCAATGGCAAGGCTGTAGGAGTAGCTTGATCTGTGCCATTCATCATTAAGGCATCAAAAACCTCAGGAAACACGCCATCTGGACCTGCCTGCCGCGATTGACCATTGCCGAGTGTGGTATTGCCATCTTTCGGCAGCAAGTTAGCATTTACTAATCATACTA
>CAZPAE010000173.1:5842-6060 GCA_964584455.1 uncultured Thioalkalispiraceae bacterium | reverse complement strand
CTTCTCTCACTTGGACGCGACCTTAGTACTTTCACGTCAAGTTGCAGAATTAGGTATTTATCCTGCGGTAGATCCTTTGGATTCAACCTCACGTCAGCTTGATCCCCATGTCATTGGTGAAGAACACTATAACGTTGCTCGTGCAGTACAAGGTAACTTACAGAAGTATAAAGAGCTGAAAGATATTATTGCGATTCTGGGTATGGACGAATTATCAG
>CAZPAE010000173.1:0-5832 GCA_964584455.1 uncultured Thioalkalispiraceae bacterium | reverse complement strand
AAGATAAATTAGTTGTATCGCGCGCTCGTAAGATTCAACGTTTCTTATCGCAACCGTTCTCTGTTGCGGAAGTCTTCACTGGTGCACCAGGTAAATATGTATCATTGAAAGACACCATTGCTGGCTTCAAGAGCATTGTTGACGGTGAATATGATCATCTACCAGAACAAGCTTTTTATATGGTGGGTACCATTGACGAAGCTGTTGAAAAAGCAAAAAGCTTATAAGTGATTTAGATACGGGGAGCTATTATTCATCAAGTTAGTTTTGTTGGGTAATAGCTTCGCGGCTAAAACAAGATACAGGAAAATATTATGGCCATGACTATGCGTGTCGATATTGTAAGTGCCGAAACTGAATTATATTCAGGGACTGCTGAGGTGGTAGTTGCACCTGCAGCAAATGGCGAGGTCGGTATCTATCCACGTCATACCCAAATGATTACACCGCTTAAGCCAGGTGAAGTGCGCGTGACTAAACAAGGCGGTGAAGAAGAATCCATTTACGTTAGTGGTGGGATTTTAGAAGTACAGCCCCATGTTGTCACTATCTTATCGGATACCGCAGTACGAGCGGCAGACCTAGATGAAGCAGCAGCAATGGAAGCGAAGAAACGTGCGGAACAGGCATTATCAGATAAAACGGGCGAAATGGGTATTGCCGAAGCACAGGCCTTACTCGCTGAAGCTGCGGCACAATTAGAAATGATTAAGAAGTTGCGTAAATAGTTATAATTAATAATGAGTTACTAAAAGGGCAGCTTCGGCTGCCTTTTTTATTTTTCATAGCAAGATAATCACTGAGACGTATTAAGCCCTAATTTTATTCCATATATATTTTTGTGTGAGAGATCTCAATTTTGCCATAGACACGCTAAACTAGATACAAAAGCTACCGAGCTATAAACAATAGAATCGATAATGGAGAAAAGAGATGAGTCAAGTTAAGTTAAATCGCTTACACAAATTTGCGGCTGTTCTGTCATTAGCGCTTATTGCACAGTTTGCCAGTATGGCTAGTTGGGCAAGTGATT
The DNA here is from genome assembly GCA_964584455.1 of uncultured Thioalkalispiraceae bacterium. Lineage (GTDB taxonomy): Bacteria > Pseudomonadota > Gammaproteobacteria > UBA6429 > Thiohalophilaceae > CAZPAE01. The sequence goes on along the minus strand of CAZPAE010000173.1, from coordinate 4,799 downwards.
TTGCAGCACATAAAGTTGTTATCCAAGTCAGCACAAAAGATCCATTGGTACAAAAGATTGCATTAAACAATGCGGTTAATTTACAAAAACACTATGGCCCCGATAACATCAAAGTAGAGGTTGTCGCATATGGTCCTGGTTTATCGTTACTGACGAAAAAAAGTAGCCAAAAAGATCGTATTAAAAGCTTAGCAGTGCAAGACATTACGTTCAGTGCTTGCTCAAACACCATGCGTAAAGTGAAAAAGAAAACAGGGAAAAATCCTGCTTTAGTGGAAGGTGTTGGTGTTGTACCTGCAGGTGTTGCGCGGATTCTTGAGCTACAAGAGAAAGGCTATAGTTACGTTCGCCCATAAAGCTTGTTTGTTTGCTAAAAAGCATCGCGGATTCGCGATGCTTTTTTTATGCAGCAAAGACAATACGAAATAGTACGCTGGCAAACGGTAGATCTATTAAGTTATTGTAAAGCTTAGAGAAAATATTTTGCGCTAATATTTATTACTGGATTTCATTATTAAAAATATTGCAATTGAAGATCAAATCATTAGAATAGGGCGCAATAATAAAGCTTGGCGGTGCTAAGCAATAATAGCCCCTCCCCCCACATCGTGGACTTAGACCGGTAGATGTTAGTGCCGGTTTTTTTGTGTCTGCATGTTAGAGCTGCGAGAGAGGCGTTTTGGAGATATTCGCAAACAAAGACGGTGTTTCGTTTTTGTGGTGGGCAACCAATTTTTATTTTATCCAGCTATGTTATAGTTGATCAGTGCGCTTGGTTAAATTTTGTAGGCATCACAAGGCGATGGTAATCTAAATGTAAAATCAAATCACAAATTGTTTACCGCCCGTTTTTAAATTTCACCCTTTAACAAAAAATATTAACCCATCATCCATGTTTGGGGAGGTCGTATGGAATTAAATATGAATGAATACCAACAACTGATCGAGACTTATGCCATACCTTGGTCGATAAAAATCATTGTCGCCATTCTTATTTTCGTTATTGGTCGTTACATCAGTCGCATATTGGTGCGAATGTTAATACGCGTCATGGAAAAAGCGAAAGTGGATGGTGTGTTAAGAGATTTTCTTGGCAGTATCGCGCAGAGTATTTTACTAGTTGTCGTGATCATTGCCGCACTAGAGCAGCTTGGTGTTGATACAACATCATTGTTAGCTATTTTTGCAGCAGCAGGTTTAGCAGTTGGTCTGGCGTTAAAAGATTCATTATCCAATTTTGCATCAGGGGTGATGTTGATCTTATTCAAGCCATTTAAGCCCGGTGATTTTATTGAGGCAGCCGGTGTTACCGGTATTGTAGAAAACATTCGTGTATTTAATACTATGATGCGCACCGGTGATAACCGTGAAATTACCGTACCAAATTCACAAATTTTCGGTGGTATTATTACTAACTATAGTGCTCGAGACACACGCCGTATCGATTTAGTGATTGGTATTGGTTATGACGATAACATCGGTACGGCGAAAAAGCTTGTTGAAGAAATCTTACAGCAAGAAAGCCGAGTCCTAAGTGATCCTGCTCCAGTGATTTTAGTTTCTGAATTAGGCGAGAGCAGTGTTGATTTAGCGATACGACCATGGGTAAAAGCAGCAAACTACTGGGATGTGCGTTCTGATTTGTTGCAGAGAACCAAAGAAGTCTTTGATAAAGAAGGTATCTCAATACCCTATCCACAACGTGATTTACATGTATTTGAATCTGCTGCATAAGCAAATTAAAGTAAAGAGGTATTTAAGAAAGATGTTGAAAAAAACACTCATCATGACATGTATGTTTACCAGCATGTCCGTTATTGCTGCTGATAAGGAAAAGGAAATATTGCCAGGGGAAAGTAAATGGTCAGGTGAAGCAGAATTAGGTTATTTACGAACCTCAGGTAATACGGATACTGAGTCGGTTAATGCAAAAGGAAAAGTAGTTAACGAGCGACATAAATGGCGCCATACAGGTACGCTGGAAACCGTTAACAAAAGTGATAGGGATGTAAAGACAGCAGAACGCTACTTAGCCACGTTTAAAAGTGATTATAAAATTGATGATCGGTCTTATTTCTTCGGCATTCTCACATATGAAGATGATCGGTTCTCTGGTTATGAGTATCAAGTCAGCGAAGTACTTGGTTATGGCTATACAGTGATTAAACGTGACGATTTAATCTTAGATTTAGAGGCTGGTGCTGGTGCGAGGCAAAGTAAGCTAGAAACAGGCGCTTCAGTAAATGAGGCACTATTTAAAGGTGCGGCTAATCTAGAATGGAAGCTAAGTGATACATCTACCTTTATACAAAACTTATCTGTAGAAGCGGGTGACGATATCACCATCACACGTTCGCTTACAGCATTAAAAATGCAAATTGTTGGTAATCTTGCTGCAAAGCTATCGCATAGTATTAAACATACATCCGATGTGCCTGCCGGCTTTGATGATACCGATACAGAATCTGCAGTAACCTTAGTGTATAGCTTTAACTAGATACCATTGCAAAAATGACAATGCGTAGTTTGTCACTAATTGGCGGATAAGTGATAGCCAAAATGCTGAATATGGGATATAACGCGGGAACAAAATTACCAGTTAAAGTTGTAACAATATGATTAAAATGAAGGGTGTGTAATGAAAGCTGTAAATAAAGTATATAAACCACTTATTGCGATGGCTATAAGCGGTGTTATCTCTGCCAGTGCGCTAGCAGATGATCGTTGGTATATTGCGCCAGGTATCAACTACATTATTACTGATAGTGATCGTAATGCGGATGATGAGTTTGGCCTAACCTTAGGTGTCGGCAAGCCACTGAATGAAAAATGGAACATTGAGGCAAGCCTATTACTTGATGAGCTTGATTTCGCCAGTGGCGCAGGTGAGTTTGATCAAATAGGTATTATGGTAGACGCACTGCATTTTTATCGGCGCGATGCGAATTTTGCACCTTATGCTGTGTTTGGTTTAGGTTTGTTAGAAACCGATGCGGGTAATGGTGGTAAAACACATTTAGCTGCTAATGTGGGTGTCGGTTTTATGAAACAGCTTAATGCTAATGATTTAGCCCTAAGAACAGATTTACGTTATCGCTTAGATGATGACGATGACAGTATCGCTGGTCAAAATCGATTTGGCGATTGGGTGTTAGGCGTATCGTTAAGTATTCCACTGGGCAAAACACATACTGCTGCAGCACCAGCTCCGGTCACCAAGCCTGCTGCACCACAACCGGTTGCAGCTGCACCTGTGAAAGATAGCGATAATGATGGCGTACCTGATAGTCGTGATCAGTGCCCGAATAGTGTGGCCAACGCAGCGGTAGATAACCGTGGCTGTGAAGTGATTACGCTAAAGGGGGTTAACTTTGAAACTGCGTCAGCTAAGTTGACAGGTGCATCGTTAGCGATTCTTGATGAGGCAGCGATTGCACTGAATAAACGCGGTAATGTAAAAGTAGAAGTGGCAGGCCATACTGATTCTACCGGCAGTGCTTCCTTTAATCGTGATTTATCTAACCGCCGTGCAAATGCAGTGCGTGATTATCTTGTTAGTAAAGGTGTTACTGCAAACCGGTTAACAGCAAAAGGTTATGGTCCTGATCAGCCAGTTGCTGATAATACGACATCGACAGGTCGTGCTGAAAATCGTCGTGTGGATTTACGCTTACAGCAATAATTGATAAACATTTAAGTCTCAATAAAACGGGTAACGATTTTCGTTACCCGTTTTTTATTTAGTTAGAAGAAAAAACAAAATTCTTCTTTTTACCTTGGGTTTGTACCGACTGAATAAGTGCGTCATCAAGTGTGTTCACATTTTTAGTACTTTGCTCACGTCGCTTGCTAGCAACATAGCTATCCCGCGCTTTACTGAGTTTTTTAATCTCGGTCGTGATTTTCTTGCGTTGCTCGGCCTTTTGCGCAATGTAAGCTTTTTGTTGTGCTATATCCATATTGCGTATTGTCTCTGGTAAGGTGTTTTTATCTAGTTTTTCTAACTTAACCGCATCGGACTCAACGGCATCCACCAGATCCCATGATTCATTGCTATAAAGTGATGATGCTTTTGATTTAGCACGTTTCGCTAATAGACCTGCTGAGATCTCAGCACTTTTCTCATCTTGTGTTGATTGGCGCAAGTATTTTTGTTTCCCTTGTGTACCGTAAGGAATATAGGTTTTATTTAGCTGTGCGTTGAGTTGGGCAATTTTTTTATCCTGCGGTGCATTAATGTGTACGATGCGGTGGTTATGATCAATATTGATATAGTCTCCACCCGCTAAGACAGCGCCATCTCGCCAGCCTGATTGGGCACCGGTTTTATAATCGCCAGCATGAATGGTGTTTACTGTGATCCCCTTTTGCTTGGCCGCACCAATCGCTTTTTGAAATGAAATAGGGCCTTGGGTAAAAGGCTCATTGCCCGCGATGAAAATTGCCTTAATGTCTTGATTAGATGTACTCCATTGCAGTTGTTTTACTGCATTGTTAATAACATAGCCACAATACTCATCGCCGCCATTGGTGGTGAGAGAAAAAAGGGCCTCAGAAACTTGATCTAATTCGGTTGTTAAAGCGGAAACTTGGCGAATATAGCCTTGTTTGGGCTGAAGTCGGCTATTGCCATATTCATACACAGCAACTTCGAGGCGTGGCTGTTGGCCATTTTGTTTTGCTTTGGCAAATTCATTGACCACTTGCCAAAGTTGGTTACGAGACTGATTAATCAGTCCACTCATACTACTGCTCGTATCCAGCAAAATCGCCAGCTGAATACGGGGTTGCTGCTTGCT
>CAZPAE010000172.1:0-6087 GCA_964584455.1 uncultured Thioalkalispiraceae bacterium | reverse complement strand
AAGAAACGTTCGCCGGCCTCTTCGCGTTCGCGCCAATGTTCATATCGAGGGCGGTAGTACTTGTCGAAGGTATCTGGGTATTGTTCGGATAACCAATCCATCTTGCGTTCATCGGGTACCCAGGTATACATAGCTGCCGCATGAGAATAGTTATATAAAATCCCCCAAACCACATGACTGAGATGATCGGCTTCTTTATTGGCGATCTCATAGAATTTTGGCATGCGTAAGCCATAGCGTGATAAATCATTGAATAGCGCACCACCATTTTCTTCAAAATAGATCCGCCAAGCCTCTTTCCATGACATTGGTGTATTTGGCAGCATATAATCCTGCATTGCAGAGACCAATGACAATACCCGATAAGCCCGCCAGAAGTGTTTATCAATCCAATGCTGAATGATAGGCACATTATCTTCATGCTGCTCCAGCATAAATTTAATCACTTCCAAACCTAGGGTCATATGCCGCGACTCATCTGATTGCGCAGAAAAACCGAAGGTTACAGTGGCCATATCACCGTTATAAGCCGCACCGGACATGAAAGGCACAAATAATAAATTTGTTAACACATACTCAAACGAAAATGAAATAGCGGTGATAAATTCGAATGGTCCACCACTGGCCGCATCATCAAAATAGGATTTAGGCACTGATAAATACCAAACCCGGTCATGCATATAGCTCCAGTCTTGGAAACCATTAAAGTGTTTGTTGTAGTGACTTAAGGTATGAATTTGAGTTTGAGAATGGCGTAGCTCATCAATGGATTGCATTTGACAAGCAACCCGCGGGCCTACTCCACGCATATGTCGACCAAGATGGGCAAATCCACGGTGGGCAGCATACTCTAATGGGGTAACACCCTGTAAAAACAATTTGAGCGCACTCAAATAACGCCCGTCAGCAATATTGAGTTGGCCATTATTTTGTGCAAACGCATCCATAATGGCGTAAAGCTTTTTCTCTTTCTCACCTTGATACTTCCAGTAAGCATCCATGGTGAGGCGAAATGGGTCTTCCCACTTATCCCAGTCAGTAATCTTGATCCCTTCGTACTGGTCATAAGGAAAAACTTTATCCATCGGTTGATATGTCGTATCCCAACCTAATCCGCGAGTCATTAGCTCGTAACGTTTTTTTAGATTTAATCGTTTTTTCGCAGCCATGATGTTTCTCCTAATCTTTACAAATTCCAAGCCAATACAAATTGATCATCATCTTCATCAAGGTTACCGGCTAAAGAAATCACGCTTAAATGGATTTCCTGCAAATCCCACGCGCGGCCAACGATTGACTCGACTGTTTCTCGCTTAATCACTAACCGGTTGGGGGACTCAATACGCACCATCGCTGGCTGGTAATCTACAACAACATTATCGTTATCCTGTTCAATGGCCTCGACAATGGGGCGCGCTTCTTCTGTATCCTGAAACGCAATAAAAACTTTATTTGACATCGCTTTCTCTCCTTAGGCTGAAACACCAGCACGACTTAAACGTTGCAAGATAGCCTGTTTTGCATTTTCCACAGTATCGTTACCGGCAGCATCACCTAGTAAGGATGTTGCAATGGGCACAACAGCTTCACTCACTCGGTCTAACCACTTATTGCTCCACTCGCCTAGTAAAGCTGCATTTTCATCCGACTCAGTAGCAGCCGTTTTTAATATTGCATCGGTCCAACGCAAGGTCTCCGCATACCAATCGGACATAAACTCAGTCAGCATAACTAACGCACTGCCACCATCACGGGAGACTTCATTCATCCAGTGCTCATAAAACAGGGGGTAAATAAAACTATCGATCAGAACATTCTGAACGAGGAGCGTCTCAAACCAATCCTCGATCACAAAACTATCTTCGACGACATGGCGTAATGGTTGCCATTCCTGGTTTTCTAACCAGGCCATTTTTGCCTCATCCAAAATGGCTGGCTCATTTTCTGTCAGCAACAAACCAACTCGCGTAATATATTGTGCAATGCCGAGTCTATCCATGGCATTAAACATGGTGATCTGCGTTACCGCCGTGCCATAGCCAAAATCTGTCACAAAGCAGTTGTTCATATTAGCGCCCCACTCTAAATGACGTAATGGCACAAAGTACTGCTTTACTTTAGATTGAATATCTTCATTCACCATGGATAGCAACTGACGCTTTTCAACAAACTCGAAATTCTTTTCCATGGAGTCTTGTTGTTTCGCCCTCGCCATTGTGTAAGTACCATAGTAGTACTGACGTGGATCCTTAAACGCATACCAGTCTTGCATCACAATTTTGGTACGGCGGGTATCGTATAATTCATACTCAGATGCCCAGGTGGGCCGAAAATGAAAATTCGTTGTGGCTTGAACATCAAACGTTGCTTCTTGATAACGTGATGCGGGTTTATTCTCGCCAATACGGCGAGCAACATTGTCATAGGTTTGTCGTATCGGCTTTATGGTTTTGGCAGAAATATCAATACTCATTTCAATTACGTCCTCCTACTATTCGGCCTTTTGCTTTACGGCTTCTTGGCGCTGTTTGCCGTATTGCCATTTCAATCTATCGAAATCCACTTGTGCTGCTTGCTCACGGTTTAAGTGAATAACTTGATTTTGTTTACAAAATTGTTGGAAAGATTCAAAAGGAAGGCAAAGTTCAACATACAAAGTGGGATCGTCAATTGAAAAGTCAAATTCAACATAACGTTTATCGCGTATAGCGGTAATCCGCACATAGCGCTGTATTGATTGCAGTCTCTTATCCATCTTCCTCGCCCTATTAAGGCTTTTTTTGTTATATGCACATGAAATACATCATGTGTTGTTCGTTAATAAGGTAAGAGCAATATGCGGGCCAACAACAGTATTTTAAGTATGTTATTGATTTCGTTAAAAATAGGTGTGTAAAGGTGGAAAAATAGACTTGTTCATATGATAAAACAGGATATATTTTTTGTCATATGGTGAAAAATAACGAAAATAACAGTTTATAACCAAATACTAATGTGAATAAAAAGAAAAAAACCACATGCCATACGCATGTGGTCTTAATCAATGAACAACCGTATTGAAAAGTAAAAAAAGTTAGGACGATAAATAGAGCCAGGTATCAACGATCGTATCAGGATTCAATGAAATACTACCAATACCCTCCTCAACCAACCATTGAGCAAAGTCAGGATAATCGGACGGCCCTTGGCCACAAATACCAATGTATTTATTTGCTTTACGGCAAGCTTGAATTGCACGCGATAACATAAACTTCACCGCCTCGTCTCGCTCATCAAACAATGTAGAAACTAACCCCGAATCCCGATCTAAAGCGAGAGTCAGTTGGGTCATATCATTGGAACCAATAGAAAAACCATCAAAGAACTCCAGAAACTGTTCAGCTAAAACAGCATTACTGGGCACTTCACACATCATGATTAGCTTTAAGCCGTTTTCGCCTCGACGAAGTCCGTATTTTGATAGTAAATTAACAACTTGCTCGGCTTGTTGTAATGTACGAACAAACGGCACCATGACCCAAACATTGGTTAAGCCCATTTCATCGCGAACAAACTTCAATGCCTGACACTCCATCGCAAAACAGGCTTCAAACTCTTCCGACAAATAGCGCGATGTTCCCCGATAACCAATCATTGGGTTCTCTTCCTGTGGTTCATAAATATGGCCACCGAGTAAATTAGCGTATTCATTGGATTTAAAATCAGATAAACGAACAATCACTGGATTAGGCGCAAATGCCGCACCAATACTGGCAACGCCTTCAATAATTTTTTCCACATAAAAACGCTCTGGATCAGAATAAGCCGCAATACGACATTGTATATCCTGTTTTAGGTCTTCAGGCAAACTACTCAGTTCCAGTAACGCTCTAGGGTGAATACCAATGCCATTATTGATAATAAATTCTAAGCGGGCTAAACCTACACCGTGATTGGGTAAGTTAGCAAAACCAAAAGCACGCTGTGGATTACCCACATTCATCATGATTTTTGCCGGTGGTTCCGGCATCCGATCTAACTCAACCCGTTTTATTTCAAAATCTAACTCACCCTCATAAATAAACCCAGTCTCGCCTTCTGCACAGGAAACCGTTACAGGCATACCATCATTGACTTGCTCAGTGGCACGTCCACAGCCAACAACCGCAGGAACACCCAACTCACGAGCGATAATGGCGGCATGACAAGTACGTCCACCACGATTAGTCACGATCGCAGCAGCACGTTTCATAATCGGTTCCCAGTCCGGATCGGTCATGTCTGTGACTAACACATCACCCGGCTGTACTTTATCCATCTCAGATAAGTCATTGAGTACTCGCGCCTGGCCACTACCGATGCGATGGCCAATACTACGCCCTTCTACCACCACATGACTATGCTGGTTTAGTTGGTAGCGTTCAATTACTTGGCCTTGTTGACTTTGTACTGTTTCAGGACGAGCTTGCACTACATAGAGTTGTTGATCGATACCATCCAACGCCCACTCAATATCCATTGGACGGCCATAATGTTGCTCAATCGCAACGGCTTGCCTGGCTAATTGTGTGAGTTGTTCGTCATTTAATGAAAACCGCTGTTGCTCAGCTTCAGGGACATCGATGGTAATAACCGGCTCATCACTTTCGCCATATACCATTTTAATGGCTTTACCACCTAAGTTACGTCGCAAAATAGCTGGCCTATCTTCTAATAAAGCCGGTTTATAAACATAAAACTCATCTGGGTTCACTGCTCCTTGCACTACGGTTTCACCTAAACCATAGCTAGAGGTGATAAAAACAGCATCTTTAAAACCAGATTCCGTATCCACGGTAAACATGACTCCGCTGGCACCAATATCAGAACGTACCATCTTCTGTATCCCTGCTGACAGTGCAACCTCTTCATGACTAAAGTTCTGATGTACACGGTAAGCAATGGCACGATCGTTAAACAAAGAAGCAAAAACACGACGAATGGCTAGTTTAATATCATCCAGCCCTTTAATATTCAAATAGGTTTCTTGCTGGCCAGCAAAAGACGCTTCCGGTAAATCTTCTGCAGTAGCAGATGAGCGTACTGCCCATGAACAGTCAGTACCGTATTCTTTTTCTAAATCCGCATAAGCCTGATCGATTGCCTTCTCCATACTCTCGGGAAAAGGAACATCCATAATCCAATCACGTATCTGCGCACCTATCTTTTGTAGTGCACGCACATCAGAAACATCTAAACCATTTAACACATCAATAATTTTCTGTGCTAAACCTTCATGGGCTAGAAATTCACGATAGGCATCTGCGGTTGTGGCAAAGCCTCCTGGTACAGAAACACCGAGGCCTTTTAGGTTTTGAATCATTTCACCCAGTGAGGCATTTTTTCCTCCCACCTGAGGAACATCTTGCATACATAATTCGCCTAAACGAATAACAAACTGCATCATGATAATTAAACCTCACCCATATTTTTAGTTGTTAGAAAATAGTAACGATTTAGTCAGCTGAATGATACCAATGACCTTGCTGAACCAGCTTATTTTGTAATTGTTGCCATTGTCCATCACCGATCTGCTCATTGATTTGCTGACCCATTTTTTGTAACACTATTTCTTGCCCTACCACATAAAAATAGCTATCTGTTGATTTTGCTAATGATACTAAATCAGCAATATGCTTTTCTTGCGGTTCGTCAGCTAATTGGTAAATTGTAGGTAAAGAGCGCGACATCACCGCATCAAATGCACGATGAGCCGATTCGTCATAATAATGTAATAAATCTTGATTAACCCGATTCAAATAAACCTGTTGTAGTCCAGTGTCACCAAAGAAAATACGTACATCACCCATCCATTCGAGACCATAATCATAAATTTTCTTGACTAAAGGGCGAAAAACATCAACCTGACAATTAGCGGCAATCATCACCAATTGCCGACGCCCTGATATGGGCGGGTAAAATCGCGAAGTTAATGGGCCTGTCAGCTCTAACACATCACCTGACCGTAGCTTAGCTAGTTGAGACACAGCATTCATACTGTCTGGTTTTTCAGCAATATGAATCCGGATATCGAAAGTATCTTCGTAAGGAACAGGATAAATATCATCC
>CAZPAE010000171.1:0-6090 GCA_964584455.1 uncultured Thioalkalispiraceae bacterium | reverse complement strand
CGAAGTGCGCGGTCAATGGGGTGAAATGACCTTAAAACGCTTAGCTGAACTCGCTGGTATGGTGGAATATTGTGACTTCTATGAACAGCTTGAAGTCAACACCGAAGAAGGTAAAAAGCGGCCCGATATGGTTATCCGCATGCCGGATCAACGAGAGATTGTGGTGGATGTTAAAACACCGTTGGATGCTTACTTAAGTGCCACCGAAGCCAATGAAGATAATTTGCGTACGACGCATATGCAGCGGCATGCGAAAAATGTACGTCAACGAGTACAAGAGTTAGCCCATAAAGCGTATTGGTCGCAATTTAAGAATGCGCCAAACTTCGTTGTATTATTTATTCCCGGCGACCAATTTTTAAGTGCCGCATTAGACCATGACCGGACTTTATTAGAAGATGCGTTACGACAAAACGTGATCTTAGCCACCCCGACTAGCTTCATCGCCTTATTGCGTGCGGTTGCCTATGGTTGGCGACAAGAGCAACTGGCCAAAAATGCTGAGGTGATCCGTAAAGTGGGTGAAGAGCTTTATCAACGTTTAACCACTTTCTCCAATCATTTACAAAAGTTAGGGCGTGGCCTGGAAAGCAGCCTAAAGTCATATAATAGTGCCGTAGGCTCGTTTGATAATCGCGTTCTACCTAGTGCACGAAAATTTACCGAGCTGGGTATTTCTGCCAGTAAGCCTGTAGAAGAGCCGCAACAAATCGAAACCGCCGTTAAACAAACAGCGGCCGATGTATCGCAATTAGAAATGGAAGAATCTTAACGATCTAGATTACCCTTGATGTCTTCGCCTAATTTCTCAATACTTTTTCCTGCTTTTTCAACGCCTTCACCGATGCTGGACTTGAGTTTATCGGTGACGGTACGCTCAGCAAATGGGTTACTATATATTTTGTTACCTTTACCAATATTCACGCCAAACCATAGGCCAATGAGCAAACCAATAATGGCACCGATGATTAACTGTTTTAGTGAACGCATACATCTCTCCTAAACTGTGTCCCCATCTATCATAATCTAATATATAGAATGACAACAATAAATGTAAATACTGCCTATCAAATCTGTTTGACGCAAGCGCAAGCACATTATGAGAATTTCCCAACGGCCACGCGGTTAATCAATAAAAAACACCGCCTAGCGACTGCGGCTATTTATAGCTTCGCACGCCGGGCTGATGATATTGCTGATGAAGGCGACTCAGATACCCAAACTCGACATCAGCAATTAGATGCATACCAAACCATGTTAGACAACGTTTACCGCGGCACCACCTGTAACGATGCTACTTTTATTGCGCTAGCCGACACTATCCAAAATTACGATCTGCCACAGCAACCTTTTAATGATTTATTAACCGCCTTTAGAACGGATATTGATAAAACACGCTATGCAAACTTTGATGAGCTGCAAGAGTATTGTCATCATTCTGCCGACCCGATTGGTGAACTGATTTTACGACTACACGGTTTATACAATGACATTACCACACCGGCATCAAATAACATTTGCAGCGCATTACAACTGATCAACTTTATTCAAGATATTGATGAAGACTATCAGCAACGTGACCGAATCTATATACCGCTTGACGAAATGCAGCAATATCATATTGAAGAACAACACATCGCAAACCGAGTTAATTCGCCACAAATGCAAGATTTAGTCAATACGCAACTAACGCGCGCAACCAATATGCTCAATGATGGCATCATTTTACTCTCATCACTCAACGGACGGTTAAAATTGACGGTTAACATGACAATTCGTAGTGGTCTTCGTATCGCCGATAAATTAAGATTACGCCAAAATCCCTTTTCACGCCCGACACTTAACAAAAAGGACTGGTTGTTGATTATTTTGCATAGTTTATATTTTCGACCAAATACGCAACATGCTAAACTCCACTCCTAAGCAACATCGATAAAACTCACGTTATGACGCCACAAGAATATTGTCAAAAAACAGTAGCCAAAAGCGGTTCTAGCTTTTATTACAGTTTTTTATCATTAAAGGAACAAAAACGTGACGCCATTATTGCACTCTACGCTTATTGCCGTGCAGTGGATGATGTTGTTGATGCCTCAGCAGAGGCTCATATCAAAAAAGCCAAACTTGATTGGTGGCGTGAAGAGGTTAATAACTTATTCCAAAACACCCCTCAACACCCCATTACCAAGGCCTTACTTCCCGTCATAGAACATTACGACCTAGCCCAAGAGTACTTTCTCGAAATACTTGACGGCATGGAAATGGATATCACTATTCAGCGCTATGCATCATTTAAAGATCTCACACTTTATTGCTACCGCGTTGCCAGTGTTGTCGGTTTATTATCAGTGGGTATCTTTGGTTACACAGACAAAAACACACTCAAGTATGCCCATAATCTAGGCTTAGCATTTCAATTGACTAATATCCTGCGTGATATACATGAAGACATCCAGCATGATCGTGTGTATATTCCCCAAGATGAACTAAAACGATTTAACGTGGATGAGTCAGCACTTCGTAATGCAGAATATAGCGATGGTTTCTACGAATTAATGAAGTTTCAAGTTGAACGTGCCAATCAATATTATCAACAAGCCTTCGACTTACTGCCAGAGACGGACCGTCATACACAGCGTGCTGGCCTGATCATGGCCGCCATTTATCGTGCACTATTAGATAAAATCACCCAGCGTAATTATCAAGTGTTATCAGAGCGCATTAGCTTAACCCCTATTCGCAAACTCTGGATCGCCTGGATTACCCAACGACGTGAAAATGCAAAACACAAAATGTGGTTAAAGCAGTCCAAACATGGCTAAGCTCGATAAATCTGCCATTGTAGTCGGTGGTGGCTGGGCCGGACTCAGCTGTGCCGTACAGTTAAGCCAAACTGGCCATCAAGTGACACTATTAGAATCAGCTCGCCAATTAGGCGGCCGAGCACGACGTGTCCCTTTTGATAATCACGCCGTTGATAACGGTCAACATGTGTTAATCGGTGCCTATCGTGAAACATTGGCGCTATTTAAAAAACTCGAACTAGCAGCTGACCAACATTTGTATCGTACTAATTTGGATTTGTTTTTCCACAGTAATACAAAAAAATCGTATCGCTTACAATTACCTAATCTGCTGACACCATTGAATCTTTTTGTCGGCTTATTTAAAGCCAACGGGTTCCGATTTACCGATAAATGGAATGCATTACGTTTTGGTTTTAAGCTTTTTACTAACAGTATCATGTTAACAGAAGATATCAGTGTAAAAGAGCTATTAACACAACAAAACCAAACACCGACTATGATCACTGTATTTTGGGAACCTATTTGCCTAGCCAGTTTAAATACCCCTATCGAGCAGGCTTCGGCACGCATCTTTATTCGCGTACTACATGATACGTTTTGCCGTACCCATAAAGATGCTGACATGATCATTCCTCGGGTTGATTTAGGCGCATTATTACCTGACCCGGCTTTTGACTTTATTGAACAACACCATGGTAATGTTCACCTTAGTCAACGGGTCACCGAACTTATCATAAAAGACAAACAAATCGTCGGTGTAAAATGTGAACATGATCGCTTTGAGGCAGATCATGTTATCTTAGCAACACCACCTTATACAGTGGCAACCTTAGCCAAAGCACACCCTGAACTCGATGATCTTGCCTACAACTTAAGTGGCTTTAACTACAACCCCATCTGCACTATCTATCTTAAATACCCTGACAACATACGCTGTGATCAACCCATACAAGCTTTACTGAACACACATACACAATGGTTGATTGATCGGCATATTGCCGGATCACCGGGTTTAATGGCTGCTGTCATTAGTGGGCCAGGTGAGCACATGCAATGGGATAACCAAGCACTCATTGAAAAGGTGAGCCAAGAAGTTGCTCAACAGTATCCGCATTGGCCTGCACCACTGGACAGCACCGTGATTCGCGAAAAACGCGCCACATTTGATTGCTGCCCTACGATTGATATACTGCGCCCACCCAACCAAACCAGTGTACAAAGACTTTGGTTAGCCGGTGACTATACTCAAACAGGTTACCCCGCTACATTAGAGTCTGCCATTTTAAGTGGTCAACATGCAGCAACATTAGTCAGTCAACATACTGCTACCACAATACAACACTAAACATTAATGAAAACCATGGATTTAAATCACTATCAACCCAATAGCACAACTTTAAAAGATAAAGTTATTTTGGTCACCGGTGCCGGAAGTGGCCTAGGTCGCTCACTGGCATTAACATTGGCACAAGCCGGTGCCACTATCATTTTGCTTGGCCGCTTAGTGAAAAAACTTGAAAAAGTGTATGACGAAATCGAAGCGAACAATGGTCCCCAACCGGCGATCTTTCCTCTCGACTTAGCCAAGGCCAGTGAAGAAGATTATGTACAGCTGGCCACTGCGTTACATGAAAACTTTCAACGCTTAGATGGTTTGATTCTTAATGCCGCTATTCTTGGCCAGCACAGTCCGGTCACCCATCTCAACTTGGAACAGTGGCAACAAGCCTTACAGGTTAATTTAACGGCTAACTTCTTACTCTTGAAACATTGTTCGGCCACACTTAATGTCGGAGAAAAATCATCCGTCCTCTACATATCAGATAGCCTGGCAAAACAAAGCTGTGCCTATTGGGGCTGCTATGCACCAACCAAAGCTGCCATGGAAAACCTGATTCAAACCACCGCCGATGAATGGGAAACCAATACCTCAATCTATTTAAATAGTTTTGATCCCGGTCCGTTGCGAACCAATTTGCGTCGCCAAGCTTATCCTGGTGAGGATGCTGACACGATTCCGCCCCCCGAATCCGTGTGTTTACCGGTCACATATTTGATGGATGCGGCACAAAACTGGCCGCGGGCGGAAAGACTTTGCTGGGATCCACAGGCCAAATTACTGACAAAAAATTGACTATTTGCTTGTACGTGGATTGTATTAACTAGCAACTTATTGATTTTTAAAATATTTAATACATGAATATTTTGCTCAGGAGATTGGCACAGGTTTCGCTTAGTGCTTAACATCTCGACATCAAGAGTAACGAGCATGGCAGTTCATACATTTACAGATCGTAATGAAGGTCAGAATAAACCGGAGCAGTCGACGCAAAGCGCACCGATTGCCGATTTTAATGTGCCCGAATTACAACGTACGCTAAAACTAGCTGGATTATTACAAACCTCGCTAGAACTCGATAACGTACTCCAGTATTTCATTGACTCTGTGCGGGAAAGCATTCCCTTTGGCGGCGTTGAATACCAGTTCAATTCACTGAATTTTGAATTTATCTCCGGTAAAACCGAACGCCATAGCTGTGCATACCGTTTGCGTATTGCCGGTGAAGCATTAGGTGAAATGAAATTTACTCGAAATAAACGGTTTTCCGAACAAGAAATGGAACAGTTGGAAAACTTCATATATCACTTAGTCTATCCACTGCGTAACGCTATTCACTATCAAAAAGCGGTACGTGCAGCACAAATGGATAGCTTAACCGGTATATATAACCGTATGGCAATGGACCGCGCCTTGGATCGTGAAGTGGAGCTGTCACATCGTCACGATCATTTACTATCACTTCTGATCATCGATGTGGATCATTTCAAAGTGATTAATGACACCCATGGCCACAGTGCCGGTGATGCCGTATTGAAACTATTGGTGACCTGCATTAATGACACCATGCGCATTAGTGACATGTTATTCCGCTATGGCGGCGAAGAGTTTGCGATGATTTTATCGGGTACTGATATGGATGGCGCCCGTCAGGTAGGTGAACGCCTGCGCAGTGCCGTGGCCAGCTACCCATTTGTTTACAACGGGAAAGAGCTCGATTTAACCGTCAGCATCGGTGTAGCGAGTTTAGGGCGTCGTGATAGCGCTAAGCGCTTGTTTAATAAGGCAGATGCCGCACTTTACCAGGCCAAAAAAGCCGGTCGTAACCAAGTTCACAGTTTTGCCGAAAGCCGTCAAAATCGTGGCTAATAGGATACAAAGTGTAAAATTTTGAAATATTTCACAAAAAATGCTGAGTAGATTGAAGAAATACGGTTAAAATAC
>CAZPAE010000170.1:0-6102 GCA_964584455.1 uncultured Thioalkalispiraceae bacterium | reverse complement strand
CGGAACAGCGGTCACTATTTTGCAACGCCAAGATAGCTTTGCCAAAGTAAAACTTGCTGATGGCAAACAGGGTTGGGTTATTGAAAGCTATCTAAAGAAAAGCAAACCGGCAACAGCAGAGCTCGATGCAACCTATGCCAAATTACAAACCTTACAAGAAAGTAATAAAAAGTTAGCGGCTGACTTAGTAAAAGTAGAACGCGAAATACAAATTCGTCGTGATGAAGCGTCTAATGCGAAGACAAAAATTAGCGAACTACGTAAAGCATTAAAAGAACAAGGTAGTGCACCACCCCCTGAGCCAGTAGATAATACCGCGTTAACCGAAGCACAAGAGACAATTAAAACCCTAGAAGCTAAGATCGCTGAACTAGAACAGCAAAAAACCGTTGTCGCAGAACAAACCGGCGATGATGCGGTAGTCGAGCTGGAAAAATTACAAACAATAAATAAAGAATATGCAGTAAGAATTGAGGCTGCATTAGCCACCCTTGAAGGTAAGAATGTACCGAGTGCAGCTGAGTTAGCAGCCATTCGGCCTGACTTTCCTTTTTGGTATTGGTTGTTATTAGTTGCTTTATTTGTGATTGGTGCAGTAGCCGGTATTGCCTGGTTTGATTTTCGAAATCGTCAACGGCATGGCGGTTTTCGCATCTAGCTTGGTACCAACGAGCGTTATCAATTATGAAATATGCTGACTTACGTGATTTCATTCAACAGCTTGAAGCGCGTGGTGAATTAAAGCGTATTCATCAACAAATCGATCCCCAGTTGGAAATGACAGAAATTTGCGATCGTACATTGCGTGCCGGTGGTCCTGCTTTATTGTTTGAAAACCCAAAAGGTTCCACGATTCCCGTATTAGGTAATTTATTTGGCACACCACAGCGCGTTGCCTTAGGCATGGGTGAGGAAAGTGTTGAGGCCTTGCGAGAAGTTGGCAAGCTATTGGCCATGCTAAAAGAGCCTGAACCGCCTAAAGGGATGAAAGATGCTTGGGAGAAATTGCCTATTTTCAAACAAGTGTTAAATATGTCACCCAAGGTATTAAAAAAAGCCGCTTGCCAACAACATGTATTAGAAGGCGATCAAGTTGATCTGTCTCAACTACCCATTCAAACCTGTTGGCCAGGTGATGCTGGGCCGCTGATCACCTGGGCTTTGGTGGTAACCAAAGGGCCCAACAAGCCACGGCAGAATTTAGGTATTTATCGCCAACAAGTGATTGGCAAAAATAAAGTGATTATGCGTTGGCTGGCACATCGTGGCGGTGCACTAGATTTTAAAGAGTGGTGTGAAGAGCATCCGGGCGAACCTTTTCCGGTTGCCGTGGCATTAGGCGCCGATCCCGCGACGATTCTCGGTGCGGTCACGCCGGTCCCTGATAGCTTATCGGAGTATGCCTTTGCTGGCTTACTGCGTGGTGACAAGACAGAAGTCGTGAAATGTCTTGGCAGTGATTTACAGGTGCCTGCCAGTAGTGAATTTGTGCTTGAGGGGGTAATTCATCCTGACGAGCTAGCCGATGAGGGCCCTTTTGGTGACCATACAGGCTATTACAATGAGGTCGATCGTTTCCCGGTATTTACCATTGAGCGCATTACCCATCGGGACCAGCCCATATACCACTCAACTTACACGGGTCGCCCGCCCGATGAGCCTGCGGTATTGGGTGTGGCATTGAATGAAGTCTTTGTACCGATTTTGCAAAAGCAATTTCCCGAGATTGTGGACTTTTACTTGCCGCCAGAGGCCTGTTCTTATCGTGCCGCGGTGGTGAGCATGAAAAAACAGTACGCAGGCCATGCCAAACGGGTCATGTTTGGGGTGTGGTCTTTTTTGCGTCAGTTTATGTATACCAAATTTGTGATTGTGACCGATGACGATGTGAATGTACGTGATTGGCAGGATGTGATTTGGGCGATGACAACACGGATGGACCCGGCGCGGGACACCACCATTGTGGAAAACACCCCTATTGATTATCTGGATTTTGCCTCACCGGTGTCCGGTTTAGGCAGTAAAATGGGCTTTGATGCCACTAATAAGTGGCCAGGCGAGACCCAGCGCGAATGGGGTACGCCGATTCAAATGAGCGAAGAGGTCCGTCAACGTATCGATGCACTTTGGGACGAGCTAGGCATTTAAGTCATCAATTGCACCCAAGAAAGTAAAATATTGGTTATACAGACCGATATTACTATCAAGAAAAAAGGGATATTTGATGGACCATGAGCGACGAACAAGAGTCAGATGACTTGGGTGACGGCGGAGAAGTCCCGGATTTTGCCGTTGAGCAAGAATCAAAACAACAAGAATCCTACGAAGACCAGCGTGCTGCAGCGCGAGTTAATCTCGAGCGCGCCATATTAATTCGTTTATCCAGCGGCGATACGGTTAAAGCAACTCTGGTGAATTTATCATGTGGTGGTATTGCCATTCATTATCCTGCACCGGCGGAAAATGGGGCCAAGCTTGGTTTAGTTTTTCAACTACCCGATGACAAAGGCGAGCTAGTGACCATACAAACCGAAGGCATTGTGCGGCACACGCATATTAAAGGCCAAATGTTTGTGATTGGGATAGAGTTTTTTCAACTTGCTGAACAGAGTATGGATTTCATTGAGCAGTTTGTTAAGCGTAAACTCTCTAATTCAGCTAACTCAGGTGGTTATGTGGTTAGTCATCGCCATCGCTAGTAGATTGACAACTTTTTAAGCCTGCTAATAAATTTGGATAACATAATTGAATATCCAACTCATTTAACAAGCGTTGATTATCCACCCGTCTTGATTCTCTTAAATACGATAGCATCCCAGGGCTAATGGTTTTTGTAGCAGTTTCCCAGTCGACAGCCGGTGGTCGTTCAAGTTGGAAGTAATCCGCTAAAGTAAAAAAATACTCGGTCATATTACTATCTGTGCCGTCACTTACATTATAAACACGATAGCTATGATCGACTTTGGCAGCAGCAATACAAATAACGGCTAAGTCATCGGCGTGAATGCGGTTTGTCTTAGGTGCTAATTCAGGTAGTAGTACCGGGACTTTGTTTTGAATGCGTGCTAACGGTAAACGGCCGGGACCATAGATACCACCAACACGTAGTATGATTAAGTCAGTATCATGTGCGGTACACCAATCTTTTAATTGGCATTCCATATCATAACGTCGTTTAGCACGGTCGACTTGTGGATTGGGAGTATCGTCTTCGGTAACTTGTGCACCTTCGCGATTACCATAAACGCCCGTTGTGCTAATGGCGATAATGCGGCTGATGTGAGAGGCCTGAGCGCTGAGTTGGTTTAAGCACGTTTGGCAATGTGTATCATGCGTACCTTGCCCAGGTGGTGGTACGAAGTAATAGATAAGTGTTTGCTTGGGAAGGGTCGGTAATGCACTGTTAGGATCATCTAATTGACACTGCCAGGCCGTGATATCCTGTTCGCTAAGCTTTACTCGCGAAGTGTCAGTCGCCACAATACCCGTTACCGAGGTGTTTTGTGCCTGCCATCGTTGCGCGACGCGCTGGCCTATGTCGCCGCAACCGATAATACACACATGCTTGTAGGGTGTTTTTGCTGAGTCCATTAGGCGATAATGCCGTCCTTTTGTATAAAACCCAAGCCTAAATTGAATGTAAATATGGCCTATCAAGTCACACTGAGTAATTCTGGTACCCGTTTCCTGGTGAATGATGATGAGTACGTGCTCGACGCTGCGATTCGCCAAGGTATTGGTATGCCCTATGGTTGTCGCAATGGCTTGTGTAGTGGTTGCAAAGGTAAAATTACCTCTGGCCAAGTACGTTATGAAGGGCAGCCTGATGCCTTAACCGAACAAGAAAAAGAACACGGTTTGGCCTTGTTTTGCCAAGCCTATGCGCAAAGTGACTTAACTATTGTGATCAATGAATTAACTCACAGTGCGCAAGTACCACTAAAACGTTTTCCCGCTAAGGTGACACATATTGCAAGACTCAACCATGATGTCATGCAAATTATTTTAACCTTACCACCAAGTATCCGAATGCAATTTTTTGCCGGGCAATATATTGATTTCATTTTAGATGATGAGCGTCGGCGTAGTTTTTCTATTGCCAATGCACCGCATGAAGACAGGCATATTGAATTACATATCCGTCATATTGATGGCGGTGCATTTACCGGAGAAGTGTTTGATGGTATGCAACTTAAAGATATTGTTCGCATCGAAGGGCCACTAGGCAGTTTCTTTTTACGTGAAGAGTCACAACGTCCTGTGATCTTAATGGCAGGTGGAACGGGCTTTGCGCCGATTAAAGGTATTGTGGAACATGCCTTAAATAAACAAATTACGCGTGACTTTTATATCTATTGGGGTGCGCGTAGTGCCGCGGATTTATATATGCATGAACAAGTTCAGGCTTGGGCAAAGCAACATGCGCAGATTCGTTATGTGCCGGTGTTATCAGAGCCAGATGCTGATTGGCAAGGCGAAACCGGTTTTGTGCATGAAGCGGTATTACGCGATTTCACTACATTAGCTGATTTTGAAGTGTATGCTTCCGGACCACCAGCGATGGTGTATGCGGGACGCGATGCCTTCGTCGAACGTGGCATGGACCCAGAATATTATTATTCTGATGCCTTCGAGTTTGCTAACGACTAATCTGGTTTCCAAATCCCGACGGCAGGATCATCTGTCTCAACACTTTTACCCGGTACCACAGCAGGTGCAGCTGGTTCTGCAGGTTGCTGTGAGGCAGCATTGGCATGATCATCACAAACGTGTTTCATAAAGGCATGTAAATGATCGAGTAATTGATCGCGCTCGGATGCGGGGCCAGGATAATCAGCGGCAAGGTAACCAGCCACAGCAACCAGATACTGCACATTGACCATCATGTCTTGCTGTGCATTGGGTTCATGTTCGCCAATGGCTTGGAGTAAATTGTTAATTAAAGTGGGTGATAGATTGATAGTATCAGCCATGCTGGCGCTCCATTGAATAAGGTGCGCTATTCTACCTAGCCAATGGCGCCACTACCACCTATGAAATCAAGGGTTATTGGGCTGCGGTTTGCATCGCCTCATGTAAGCTGATTAGCGTCGCACTAATATCGTTTAAGCCATCCAATGTTTCCATGGTGAGCTCATTGACGCCATCAATGGTTTCCACATTCATTTTAATTTCTTGTGCCACATGCGTTTGCTGGTCGGTGCTTTCAGCAATCTGGCTATTCATAGAGCGGATATGTTCCACTGCGACGGTGATCGCACCTAAGGCATTATTGGCCTCGCTGACCTGCTCTACTGCCTGTCGGGCGGTTTCTTTACCACCACCCATACTGCTGGCAGCGGTTTGAGCGGCTTGTTGTAAACGTTGAATCATGTTTTCAATTTCTTGTGTTGATTCATGAGTCCGGCTTGCTAAGGAACGCACTTCATCGGCTACCACTGCAAAGCCACGACCCTGCTCACCGGCCCGGGCCGCTTCAATGGCGGCATTCAGGGCTAATAAATTCGTTTGTTCGGCAATACCTTTGATCACATCTAAGATAGCGCCAATGTTGTCACTATCATTCGCCAGCTCTTGAATTAAGTTAGTCGACTCCTCAACTTGTGTCGCTAAACCATCAATCGCCACTGTTGCCTCAAGTAATACTTTTGCACTTTCTTTGGCATTTGCTTCAGCATTACTGGCAGCCTCTGTTGCATCAGTAGCACTGGCTGTTACCGCTTGTGATGCATTGAGCATGGCTTCCATGGAGCGATCTAGGTTTTCTGTTTCTGTTTTTTGATGGCTAACACCCTGGTTGGTTAGCGCGACCGCATTGGTGACATCATTGGCATGAGTATGGACTTGCTCTGCGAACTCCATGAGCTGACGACGTATATTGGGCTCAGGGTTTTCGAACTGCTCGATAATCGTTTCCATTAGCTGCGTATCGCTCATGGCTTCACTATCGATGTGTTGTTGGCTAGACAGATAGTTTCGTAGCGTGTGACTTTGCTGATACCAGCTATTACTGATCCACCATTGCCCTGCACTTAAGAGCACTAGGCTTACGCCAATGAGCACGGGTAAACTATAGCCACCTAATGAGTCGTTAAGTGAGTG
>CAZPAE010000169.1:0-6120 GCA_964584455.1 uncultured Thioalkalispiraceae bacterium | reverse complement strand
CGTATTCAGTTTCGAATTCGTGATACCGGGATTGGTATATCAGAAGCAAAACAAAAAGAACTATTTGAAGCATTTAGTCAACTGGATAGTAGCTCGACCCGTGATTATGGTGGGGTGGGTTTAGGTTTGGCACTGAGTCAACAGTATGTCCGATTAATGGGCGGCGAAATTAATATAAGTAGTCAGCCCGACAAAGGCACCGATGTATACTTTGATCTTCGTTTACCTGTGGTGATAGAAGAAACAACACAAACTAATACAACGCCGCAGTTTGCCAAGCTGAACCTCAAGATCCTGGTGGTGGAAGATAATATTGTTAATCAACAAATTGTTGTGGCGATGTTAGAGAGTTTTCATTGCCAGATTTATATTGCCAATGATGGCGTTGAAGCATTACAACAGTTAGAGCGCCAATCCGTTGATATTGTTTTAATGGATTGCCAAATGCCGAATATGGATGGTTATGAGGCAACCTTGGAAATTCGTAAGTCCACTGTGTATGGTAAAGTGCCGGTTATTGCATTAACGGCCAATACCTTAGATAGTGATAGAGAACGTTGTAAACAGGTTGGCATGGATGACTTTCTTGCCAAGCCTGTTGGGCAGGTTGAACTATATCAATGCCTAAAACGTTGGTACACAGAAATTAAAGCGGCGAGCTAATTAGCCTTAAATCGCCAACAAGGATATTTATGTCATGCTAAGACATCACATTTATTGCTTATGTATAGTGACAAGCTTACTAGGTTCCGGTTTAGCACAAGCCAATCGATTAGAGCAGGTTGAGTTGTATGCCAAGACGGGAGCAATGCATTTGGCCTTGCAAATGATCGAACAAGAGCAATCTGCATTACAAAGTAATTCGGCGCAATGGGAGAAATGGGAACGTTTACGGATTAAACACTATGTGATGGCACAAAACTGGTCTGAAGTGATTAATCGTTTAGCACTTTTACCCGATAACACCTCAGTGGATTTTAAGCGTTGGGCGCAAACTCAGCAGGTTGAAGCACAGATTGCGTTGGGCCAAGGGCAAGTCGCACGCCAAGGGTTGCGGCGTTTGTTGTGGCAATCGGCTGAGTTACAACCGACTACCGAGGATTATATTCAATGGCGTCAATTGATGGTGCAAGCTTATCTTGCCCAGGGGCTGGCCGATGATGCCCATCTTGCCAGTGTTCGATTAAAGCAAGATGTTGGAACAGAACAACAAAGTGATTTAGTACTAGCGAAGATAGCGCTATTACAAGAACGTTATCCACAAGCGATTGTATTATTACAACCGCATATCGCAAACACAGAGCACTTTGCCTTATCGCTATTAACCCAATTGCGTGGCGAGCAACTCACTGCTGCACAAGTATTAGAGATGGCACAGGCGCAGCTCGAGCAAGCAACACCGCGCAAGGCAAATTTACATTTAGTGATTGCTGAAGCGGCTAAGCAATTGCAACGCCCGGATGCGGTGGCGGAGTCATTAGAGCAAGCCTTAGTTCATCAACAGTACATCACTTGGCATCAATCGCTAATCGCCTTTGATGTGGATCAGTTATGGCAAGCGTATTTTGATTATGCGGTGCATATTGCTAACCAGGAACAAATGCTGATTGGTCAGGAAGAAAAGTGGCTGTCCTTAGCTACGTCTATCCAACAGGATGATCCTGTTGCGGCCAGAGCGTTATATGCCTTTGTTTTATTACACGCAGAATCGGCCCAGTTGCAAACACAAGCAGCAAACGCGTTCGTGAAAATGGTACAGCAACAATCTTACGGTCATCATCTATTGTCACAGTTATTCACTAAGACCGCATTATTCAAACAAAAACAACAGATCCCTGCTGCGGTGCGTCATGCGTTAGTGGATATTGCCTTGGCGAGAACGGATCTGGATGCTGCTGCGAACTGGATGGCATCATTTGAGTCAAGTGATACGAATAAACAAACATTCATGTGGCGTTTACGCCGTGCGCAAATCTTGGTGTTAAGTCAGCAAGCAAAACTTGGGGCAACGGCATTAGATACGTTGTTAGCCACGACAGCGCATTTATCAGCAGGGCAGTTAGAACGATTATTGCAAGTTGTCCTAGATCTACAAACGGCTGAAGAACATGGTTTAGCCTATGCTTTATTTGAAAAGACACTAGAGCATACTGCTGACGCACAGTTAGAACGAGAAATTTATTATTGGATGGCGGAGTCGCGTCAGGCACAAGACCGCTATTTAGATGCCGCACAATTGTATTTACGCTCAGCTATGCATCTGGATCCAGATAGCATGGATCCCTGGGCGCAAACGGCCTACTATCAAGCAGCAGCAACCTTATCGAAAGCCGGATTGTTTCGTGATGCGCGCTTATTATTTCAACGTTTGCTGGATGTGACTGATGATCCTGCCCAATTGACCAGTTTACGCCGTGAATTAGCGCGACTCTGGGCAATGCAATAAACAACCCATCTTAAGTGACGAATCGTGATCTAATTAGGCTGACAGCCTAGAAGTGGATTGTTATAGTTTGTGTCTTATCATGTCATACCGCGATCGCGATTGGAGTATTGTAATGACAGCACGTATCAGTGTGTTTATCTTGAGTTTATTTCTGCTGGCTGGATGTGCTTGGGTGAAGCTAACCCCAGGTGGTGAAAAAGTCCGGGTATTGTCCTTAAGTGAAGTGAGTACCTGTAAACGTTTGGGGCAAACCACTGCGAGTGTCACGGACAAAGTGGTTGGTTTAAAACGGCAACCGCATATTGTGGCAGAAAATTTAGAAATGCTGGCTAGAAATGCGGCAGCCGATATGCAAGGCGATACCATCGTACCGCAAGGTGCTGTAGTAGATGGCAAGCGTGCTTTTGATGTTTATCGTTGCGTCGGTGGGTAATGGCCGCACAAACTGACTTTGTTATGGAGACACCGGTTGGTCGGGTAAGGTTGATAACGGACGACCAGCAGTTGCTAAATCTGGAGTACGCCACTCGTCGGCCGGTAACTAAAGGGCGATTAAGCCCCACCGCACAACAAGTCAAAGATCAAATTCAACGCTATTTTGATTCAGCGCATTCCCCGTTTAATATTAAGTTCGTATTACAAGGTACGGCATTTCAACAACGAGTCTGGCAAGCATTATTAGCCATACCCGTGGGGCAAACCAAAACCTATGGTGATGTAGCCAAACAGCTAAACAGTAGCGCTAGAGCAGTTGGCAATGCCTGTCGCGTTAACCCAATTCCTTTGGTTGTGCCTTGTCATCGGGTGGTAGCGAAAAATGGGATTGGTGGTTTTTCGGGTGAGACTGATGGTAGCTGTATACGCCGTAAGCGTTGGTTGTTACAACATGAAGGCGTGATGCTTTAATCATGTCAGAGGCGTTAATCAGTCAATTTCTTGATGGGCTATGGATGGAGCGCGGGCTTAGTGAAAACACACTTAGCGCTTATCGACGTGATCTTACCCACTTGTGGCAGTGGGTTGAAACAGACCAATGTGATCAATCCAACTTACTGTCGTTAATGCGTAGCGATTTACTTGAGTACTTAGCGGCACAAGTACAACAGCAAAAAAGTCCTCGTAGTATTGCTAGAATGCTATCCAGCTTACGGCGCTTTTATGGTTATTGTCGTCGCCAAGGCTTAATTGATGAAGACCCCACCCGGTTGTTATCTGCACCTAAGTTGGGGCGGCCATTGCCAGATAGTTTGACCGAGGAGCAGGTGGAGCAATTATTACATGCCCCCAATGTTGAAACAGCCTTAGGGTTACGTGATAGAGCTATGTTGGAGTTGTTATATGCCACAGGGCTACGTGTATCCGAACTTGTAGGGCTGCAAGAAGAGCAAATCAACTTGCGTCAGGGTGTGTTACGGGTGATGGGGAAGGGCCAGAAAGAACGCTTAGTCCCTTTGGGGGAAACGGCCATCATCTGGCTACAACGTTACCTTACTCAAGCGCGGCCAGATTTATTGCAAGGCCAGTTAACATCGGCATTATTTGTGACACACCGCAAGGGGGCCATGTCACGCCAAGCATTTTGGTATCTTATTAAACGTTATGCCAATGAGGTTGGCATTCGGGTACATCTTTCACCACATACATTGCGCCATGCGTTTGCCACGCATCTGTTAAATCATGGCGCTGACTTACGTGTGGTGCAAATGTTATTAGGCCATAGCAATATCTCCACCACCCAAATCTATACTCATGTTGCTAAGGCGCGGTTGCAGGCTTTGCATGCCGAACACCATCCTCGAGGCTAAGCGGGCGGTGGGGTAAGGTCACAGGAACTTCACTCTGGTTCTGATATCATACTTAACATATTTCATATTTTACGGATTAGGAAAATTCTATGCGATTGTTTTTAATGGGTTTTTTATTGGCGTTCGGTTTTAGCACACAGCTTGTCCACGCTTCAGATGACATGGATAAAATCAAACAGCGGGTTGAGAAAGAAATTGGTGCCAAGGCTGATTCCATTTCTGCAACTCCCATTGCGGGTCTTTATGAGGTCGTCATCTCTCCGCGAATCTTTTATATGAGTGCAGATGGGCGTTATGTCATGTCCGGTGAGCTAATTGACTTAGAAGAAAAACGCAATGTGACTAAAGATAAATTACCCAGTTTGCGTAAAACAGCCTTAGAAAACATAGGTGAAGAGGCAATGGTGGTGTTTGCCCCTGAAAAAGAAGTGAAACATACCATTTCTGTGTTTACTGACATTGACTGTGGCTATTGCCGCAAACTACACCAAGAAATGGCTGAATATAATAAGCATGGCATCAAAGTACGTTATCTTGCTTATCCACGTGCAGGGGTGGGTTCAGAAGCCTATGAAAAAGCAGTGTCTGTTTGGTGTGCGGATGATCGCCAAAAAGCCATGACAGCGGCTAAAACCGGTGGCGAGTTAAAACAGAAAACTTGTGATAACCCGGTTGAAGCACAATTTATGCTTGGGCAACAACTCGGTATTAGTGGTACCCCGGCTTTAATGCTGGAAGATGGTCAAATATTTCCGGGTTATGTCCCAGCCGACCGATTAATTACCATGTTGGACAAAGCCAAGCAACAAGCGGCTGCAGCAAAATAGATAGGCTAACGCTGCTAGAATAGTAGGGCAGCCATTTTTTGGCGGTAGTGTGCGACACGTTCGTCGCTACCGCCTAATATATCAAATACTTTCAACAACCCCTTACGCCCAGCATCATCACCGTATTGCCGATCACGCTGCATAATCTCTAGAAACTGTTCCATGGCATCTTCATAATTTGCCTGAGTGATATACAAAGAACTAAGTTGATAACGAGATTCAAGATCGTCAGGATTGCTTTGAATCGATTTTAATAAGCTATCACTATCACCAGCTTGTTCGGCGGTAGTTAAAAATTCAAGTCGACTTAATAAGCCTGATACCTCGGAGTTATTGCGTATCTCATAAGGCAGGGCATTTAGAATTAACTTAGCATCATCATATTGTTTTTCATTCATCAATACATTGACATAAAGTAAACGAATATTGTGATTATCCGGATCACTGTTGACGATGTTAATCATTGTTTGCACAGCTGATTGATCACCGGACTGATATTGTTGATAAGCCATCGCCATTTGTTTATCTGATTCTTTTTCAATGTGCTGGTCTAATAGATTGCGGATTTGTGCGTCTGATTGCACGCCCATAAATTCATCTACCACCTGGCCGTTTTTAATCAGCTTAACCGTAGGTACACTGCGCACGGCAAATTGTTGTGCTAACTCCTGTTGTTCGTCGATATTCACTTTGGCCAATTTAAAGGCACCCGCGTAGTCTTCGGCCAATTGCGTGAGAATTGGCATAAGTGATTGACAAGGACCGCACCAAGGTGCCCAGAAGTCCACCAGGATAGGCACGGTGTGCGAGGCCTCAATGACTTGTTGGTTAAATGTGTCCAGTTGGGCGTCAAATACATGCATGGTTTGTTCTCACTATGTTGGTTGCGCTGAGGATATCGGTTTTTACTACAACGCTTCAAGTTTCTACTGCTATGTCTATATAGTCTTGTGTCGCGGTAAACAAGAGGGCGGTTTCAATATGGTGGTGTGGGTAAAGTTGTTGGATGCCTTGTTTATATAACGCAAGCTGCGATGTGAAT
>CAZPAE010000168.1:0-6130 GCA_964584455.1 uncultured Thioalkalispiraceae bacterium | reverse complement strand
GGCAACGGAAATGACACCGTTACAAGTATCGCAAATCTATCAGACAATGGCGGCGAATGGTTTTCGTAGCCCGATTCGAGCGATTCGTGAGGTACTGGACGTGAATGGGGAGCCATTAAAGCGTTATCCGATTCAGGTTGAACAGGCGTTTAGTACCGAAGATATGCAATTGATCACCAGTGGATTGATTCAGGTGGTAGAGCGGGGTACTGCTCGCTCGTTAAAGCGGCGTTTACCAGATGATTTGTACGTGGCGGGCAAAACCGGTACGACGGATGATACCCGCGATAGCTGGTTTGCTGGGTTTAGCGGTTCGCATCTCGCGGTGGTGTGGATGGGCACTGATAATAATCAACCTACTGGATTGACAGGTAGTAGTGGGGCATTGACACTATGGGGTGACATCATGGCTAAAATGAACGTGAATGGCATTGAGTTAGAGGGCAGCGAAAATTTAGTCGTCGAATCGATTAATCCTGCCGATGGTTTGGTATTATCGTCATCTTGCGAGCAAGCCATGTCATTGGCTTTTATTGCCGGTACGGCACCAACGCAAACAACAGATTGTCCGGGCGGGCAATCCGGTTCGCCAGTAGACAAAACAGTAAATTGGTTTAAACGGTTATTTCGATGAAGCAATTGATTATTTTAGGTTTGGTACTCACTATTGTAGGGTGTGCCACGCAAACACAAAATCGCACTACCATTGCCTTGCCAGGTGAAGATCCCAACAAGACGGTTCTACCCGATAAAGCTACCTCTGATGCCGTGTTATCATTATTAGAGCAAGCGCGTCAGGCAACTCGCGAGGGTAATTATCCTAAAGCAGAAGTATTACTGGAGCGCACGGTGCGTATTGAACCACGCAATGCCAGCTTATGGCATTATTTGGCGAAGTTACGTTTATATCAAGGGCGTCATAGTGAGGCCATGGGTTTGGCAGCGAAGTCCAATAACTTGGCTAAATCGAATCGTCGTTTAAAGGCGGATAATTGGCGTCTCATTGCCCATGCAAAACATCAGTTAGGTGATGTGGCAGGGGCGAAGCAGGCGCAGGAAAAAGCGAATAAGATAAGTCGTTAATCAAAAGAAGTTGATGTCATAATCTCATGGCCATATATGATGTAAGCAAGCTTATCTCGGAAACGCGGCGGTTAGCAGCGGATTATCGACGTGCAACCGGTAAGTCGTTGGCAGTAGCTAGTGAAATTGCAAAACATGATGCATGTACCTTTTTAAATTTAGCACCCGTGGATGATGCAACTGAAGGCGGGTTTGATGCCATTGCTGAGCACCCACCTTGGCAAGGATTGCGATGCCAAATAAAAGGACGGGCTATTTTTGATGAATCAAAAACAGGCCAACGCCTGGGACAATTGAAGTTAGATAAAGAGTGGGATGCGGTTATTCTAGTGCTTATGAATGAAGAGTTTGAGACCCAAGAAATTTTCATGGCAAAGCGAGAGGCGGTTGATTCAGAGTTGGCACAAGATACCAGTAAACGTCGTAATCGTGGTGCCATGTCCATTGCCCGGTTTAAACATTTAGCCGATCTAGTTTGGGTGGTTGGTGAAGGCATTATTGATGATGAAATTTGGGATAACCAAGCCCCTTCTAAATGAAAGACGTACTCCATGTTAGATGATGTTGCCCAGTTGCTTGGCGCTGAAGGTCCATTTGTGAGTGAGCTGAACCAATTCTCGGTTCGTTCCCAACAGCAAACCATGGCAACCGCAGTTAGTGCAGCAATACAAAAGAAACAAGACTTAATCGTAGAAGCCGGTACGGGCACGGGCAAAACCTTTGCCTATCTTGTACCAGCTATTTTATCAGGGCGCAAAGTCGTCATTTCTACCGGCACAAAGAACTTACAAGACCAATTATTTCACCGTGATATTCCATTAGTTCGTCGTGCCTTACCAGTGAGTACCAGTTGTGCTTTGTTAAAGGGGCGTAGTAACTACCTGTGTTTGCATCGCCTAGAACAGCAGTTAGTGAATAGGGATAAGCTTGAGCCAAGCATGATTCCTATATTACATGGTATCAAAGACTGGTCACGGCAAACGGTATCGGGTGATGTGGCAGAGTATACACGATTGCCGGAAGGGGATCGGTTCTGGCCATCTGTTACCTCAACCACAGATAATTGCCTTGGTAGTGATTGTGAGTTTTACCAGAAGTGTCATGTCATGGCATCCCGGCGTGAAGCACAAGCCGCTGATGTGGTGGTCATTAATCACCATTTGTTGTTATCGGATATGGCTTTGTTAGAAGAAGGTTTTGGTGAGCTACTGCCTGCTGCCGATGTGTATATTATTGATGAGGCACATCAACTAGCGGAGACAGCATCACAGTTTTTTGGTGTTGGCATGAGTACGCAGCAGTTTGTTGAATTAGCCCATGATACATTACAGGCGTATATTCATGACATTAATGAATCCCACGAATTAGAACCTTTGTGTGATAGTTTAATTAAGTCAGCGCGTGATTTACGACTATGTTTTGGTAAACAGTTACGTCGTGCTGCTTGGCGAGAAATCAAGCACGATAAAGTGATACAAAAATATATTCAAAATTTACGCGTTAGCCTAGAGCAATTTGGCGCTTTTATTGCACCCCTTGCCGAGCGAGCGGAAACGTTAGCCAGTTGTCATGACCGGTATATTGTACTCAAAGCAAAACTGGCCCAACTGACTCAAGAAGTGGTTCCCGGTTATATTCATTGGTTTGAAGTACATTATCGTTCTTTAACCATTCACATGACACCATTACAAATTGCTCCTGCCTTCCAAGAAAAGAAAACGGAAAAGTCAGGTACCTGGGTGTTTACTTCTGCCACGCTTATGGTAGATGGGCAGTTTGATTATTTTGCACAAAGCTTGGGTTTAACTGACTATCGTGATTTAGCGTTAGAAAGCCCGTTTGATTATGCACAGCAAGCCTTACTCTATACACCCGTTCCTTTTCCTGAACCCAATAGTCAACAGTATTTAGATGCAGTGGTAGAATGTGCCAAACAAATTTTAGCAGTAAGCCAAGGGCGAGCTTTCTTGTTGTTTACCAGTTTTCGGGCTTTACATTATGTGTATGAGGCGATATCTGAACTGCCCTATAGTTTTCTAGTACAAGGTGATGCACCACGTGATGAGTTATTAGCGCAGTTCCGCCAAAGTGATAAAGCGGTTTTGTTGGGGACCAATAGCTTTTGGGAGGGGGTGGATGTACGCGGTGAAGCACTAACCTGTGTCTTGATTGATAAACTACCTTTTGCTGCTCCCAATGATCCTGTGTTACAGGCACGATTGGATGCGTTGCGCGAACAAGGTTTAAACCCATTTATGAAATATCAACTGCCTATGGCTGCTATTATGTTAAAACAAGGTGCAGGTAGATTGATTCGAGATAAGCAAGACTATGGTGTACTGGTGTTATGTGATCCACGTTTACGCACTAAGTCCTATGGCAAAACATTTTTTAAAAGTCTGCCTGCTATGCCACGTAGTCAGAAGATGCAAGATGTTGTGCAGTTTTTTGCGCGCAAACAGCAGGCTTTAGAGGAAGTCATGTGAGTATTCTTGCCATTGATACAGTAACAGAGATGTGTTCGGTTGCTGTTTCAAACAATGACGAAGTGTTTTCTATTAGTGAACTGGTAAAACAACGTCATACCGAAACAGTGTTACCGATGGTACAACAAGTACTAGAACAAGCCGGGTTGTCGCTAGCACAAATTACCACATTGGCTTTTGATCGTGGTCCGGGCTCATTTACGGGGTTGCGAGTAGGTGCCGGGGTTGTACAAGGACTAGCTTTGGCACAGGATATTCCAGTTATCCCGGTGTCGAGTTTGGCAGTTTTGGCACAAGGTGCCTATCGTCAAAACCAGCAAGCCCAGGTGCTAGCCTGTATGGATGCACGACGCAATGAGGTCTATTGGGCTTGCTACGAATTACATAATGGGTTGATGGCGGCTGTGGGTGAGGAGTATGTTACCGGTGCTGACCTGGTCGCGACACCGGCGCAGAGCCCGTGGTATGGTATTGGTACTGGCTTTGCCAGCTATTATGATGAACTTTCACAAAACTGCCAGGTCAATGTGACAGACTATGATGCAATGCGTTATCCCTTGGCTGAAGATATGTTGCCCCTTGCGCAAGCTGCTTGGGAAGCAGGTAATAGTATCGCACCAAATGAAGCTATTCCCATCTATCTAAGAGATGATGTAACACACTCAGTAAAGCATAATTAATTAGGAGTTTGTTGTGAAACAACTATTGAGAAATCTTATTGTCGTATTCAGTTTGGGCCTCTGTGCGGTGAGCTATGCCGGTTCACCGATGATTTATGAAAAACAAGTCAAAGGTGAATTAGAAAACACCTATAAACAAGTTTTTAATGCACTTGAGAACAACGGTTACTATGTGATTTTCGAGCCGAATATTGGCAAGAACTTAGCGCATTTTAAAAAGCGCTGGGGTAAGGATTATAATAAAAATAACTTAGAAGCGATTCGCAGTATGGTGTTTTGTAATGGTTGGTATGCGAATCAAATGAGTAATGCTGATCCGCAAATGCTAGCCCTTTGCCCGCTACATATTTCATTAGTCCATAAAGAAGGCATGACACGTATTTTATTTGTGCGACCCAGCCTTGTTGCAACCGGATCACCTGCAGAAAAAGTGGCACTGGAGTTAGAACAAGACGTTATCCGAACCATTGAGGGTGGACTACGTTAATAACTTTTCTAAGATACGCTGATAAATACGAGATAATTGATCAAGTTGTGCGACATCAGTGTGTTCATCAATTTGATGAATGGTGGCATTGGTTGGGCCTAGCTCAACCACTTGCGCACCGGTTGGTGCAATGAAACGTCCATCGGAAGTCCCGCCTGATGTGGATAACTGAGTGTCATAGTCACACACTTCACGAATGGCATGTTGCGTTGCATTGACTAAGTCACCTTGTTCGGTAATAAATGGTTGACCGGACAGTTTCCATTCTAATGAATATTCCAACTCATAGTGTTCTAAAAGTTGTTTAACAGTATCTCGTAATTGTTGATCAGTGACTTCGGTGGAAAACCGAAAGTTAAAGTCAATTATGAGCTCACCAGGAATTACATTGGTTGCACCGGTGCCGGCATGAATGTTACTGATCTGAAATGTGGTGGGTGGGAAATGATCATTACCTTGGTCCCACTCATGTTCACATAAGGCAGCGATAGCGGCACTGGCGGCATGAATCGGGTTGTGTGCTAAATGCGGGTAGGCAACATGACCTTGTTGACCATGTATAACCAGTTTGCCACCCAGCGAACCACGCCGACCATTTTTAATGATATCGCCCACACGATCGGTACTAGATGGTTCACCAACTAAGCACCAATCTATTTTTTCATTGCGTTGCTCTAAGGTTTCAACCACTTTCACTGTACCATTAATAGAAGGACCTTCTTCATCGCTGGTAATGAGAAAAGCAATACTGCCATTGAAAGTGTTATGTTCCGCAACGAAACGTTCTGTTGCGGTACACATAGCTGCAATAGAGCTTTTCATATCGGCACTACCACGACCATAAAGCTGACCATCATCAATGGTTGGCTCAAAGGGCGGGAAGCGCCATTGTTGTTCTGGACCAGTAGGCACTACATCGGTGTGGCCGGCAAAAACAAATAACGGGGCTTGTGTGCCAAGACGTGCCCACATGTTAGTGACTTCCCCAAACGGGAGCGACTCGATTTGAAAACCTAACTTACTGAGGCGTTCGGCTAATAATGCTTGGCATTGTGCATCGTCGGGTGTAACAGAAGGTTGCGCGATCAGTTGTTTGGCAAGGGCGAGTGTATCGGACTCATTCATAAAAACTCTGTGCTATATGTTTTGCTATCAAAGCCAATAGTGACATTCGATGTTGTAACTGCAACAGGGCGTTTGATAATGCTCGGTTGTGCCAACATGAGTTTTATGGCTTTGGTTTGGGTAATGTTTTCTTTATCGGCGTCGTTGAGTTCACGCCAAGTACGGCTACGGCGATTTAATAATTGTTCCCAGTCTGTGAGACGAAACCATTGTTTTAAACGCTTTTCATCCAGCCCATCGCGGCGAAAGTCATGAAATTGATAAGCAAT
>CAZPAE010000167.1:4862-6137 GCA_964584455.1 uncultured Thioalkalispiraceae bacterium | reverse complement strand
CTGACGGATTCGCTCACGCCATCGCGCGAGATGCTCTGCGAAGCAAAACCACCACGGAACGCCTGACCTGCAATGGTTAG
Source organism: uncultured Thioalkalispiraceae bacterium (assembly GCA_964584455.1). Lineage (GTDB taxonomy): Bacteria > Pseudomonadota > Gammaproteobacteria > UBA6429 > Thiohalophilaceae > CAZPAE01. The sequence continues at coordinate 6,057 of CAZPAE010000167.1, read as the reverse complement.
AATGTCCATGGCTGCCTTCTTCGCCACCAACTCCAAAATGATTGGCGGAGTCTTGCGGAAGCCCACGAGAGCCGTGAAGTTCCAGAAGTTTGGCAATGGAACCGGTCCTCGCAGGGATTCAACCCAAACGAGACCGATGAAGTTGAACGCCGCTTCCTGATTGAACGGCACCAGCTCGACCCAGCCAGTCTTCTCATGAGCCTCGATCCACTCCAAAGCAATATCGACAATGCGCGTATTCGACATCTTGCCGAACAGCTCTTCGAAGCAGAGCAGCGGATAGTAGGGGCTCTTGAAGCCAATCCAGTGCCCTGCTGCTGGCACTGTGTACTCCAACGCGTCAACCACGCAGTCCCAGTCGGCCATCACTAGCTTTGGCGTGGTGGACTCTGCGGGAAAGGCAACAGCGTCAGGATCTATCTCAGTGGTGATGCGCGTAGGCTCCAGGAACACTGCAAGCTCAACATCCTCAACCCACGAAATTGCCTGGTCGATGATTCCTTGAATTCGTGCGTCATCCAGTGGCTTTCGATCAATGATGAGGTCTTCTGCGTGCGACTGCACAGGCAGCGCTGCGATTGAAGACACACGCACTTGGATGTAGTCGGCTGCTAGTCCACCTTGTCGATCGCCACGCTGTAGTGTGTAGGCGTTTTTTCCAGCCTGCACAATCACGCTGGGACCGTCGCACCATGAAAGCGTGCGCACAACTGTTGCCGTAGCGCTCTGATTCAGAAGCCCCAGAATCGTCGTAGCCGTGCCAGTCGGATCTACGAAAATCGAGTTGGTTCCATCGATAACGTCGCCTGCGATCTGCACTGCGCCTGCTTGCGCTGTCGCCAGCACACCTGGAATGTCTGTGTTGATTACAGCCGCCACTTCAGCTGCAGTAGCTGCACCGATAGATGTGAAGTCTGCAGTGTTGAATGTGGCTGTCAACGCATCGCCTCCGTTGACACGGAGCACCAACGTCTGACCGTCCGTGAGAGCAAACGGCTCTGTGTTCGTTCCCAACACCGTTGGCGGGTCGGTCACAACGTAGTTGTAAGACAGCTCGAAGTTGGACTTAGGGTGCCCCAAGCTCACGTTCTCCACCGTCACGCCTGTGATGAGTGAAGGCTGCTCAACAACGGTCAGCTGATCAGAGCTGAATTGATCGGTGCCGTGCAGATAATCAGCCTTCAAACGGTCCACC
>CAZPAE010000167.1:0-4821 GCA_964584455.1 uncultured Thioalkalispiraceae bacterium | reverse complement strand
TACCTACTACTGACTGGTCTGTAATGCTGGTGGCACGAAAGAAGTACTCGCCCCGGCGTACCAGAGGAATAGCTTTTTCGTTGATAATCTCTGGCAGGAAGAACGACACTGAAGTCAGGTGGTCCCCTGGAACTACCAACGTAATCAACTGCGAGGTGACAACTACGTCTCGATTGAAACGAGCCTTCACCATCTCCACCATCACTTGCTCACCAGTCAGTGCTGTTCCTGTGAACGCAAGTGTTACGTTGATGGTATCTCGATCACTCTCGAAGCGAGAATACTCGTCCCGGTCAGTGCTGACCGATATGGAAGTAGGCGCTGCCATCAGGGAATTTCAAAAAGAGCTGCACTCGCTTCGTTCGGAACCACAAGTCTGCGTCGATAATTGGCCTCAGGGATAGTGATTTCTACGTCAGCTAGACGAACTAGAGACAAAAAGAACTCACCATTTGCATTCGTCAAAGCCGTCACCAGGTCATCAGTGACAGCTGCCTGACTCTGCTCAATGGAAGGCAGGCCTACCACGCGAGCGTTCACAGAAGCGCCCACTTTAGGCAGTCCTGTAGAGTCGTAGACGTGGCCATTGATGACACAGGTCTCCAGCGACACTGTAGTGGTCGCCTGGCTTGCAGCCACCACTTCAACGAACGCCGTGTTCTGGTCGATTCCTGCGCCTGTCGTAACGATGCTGAGCGTGCCCAAAGTATCTACGTCACTGGCTGCGAGCGTAAGTGTGTACACGCCTAGGCCCACTTCGACGAAGTTGAGAGCCGTCAAGGTCATGGGCGCGAATGCTCCGCCATCCTTGCTCAGCTGCACAGTAACATCGCCGAATGCGAGTCCAGTCACCGCAACGCTGTTCAAGCTCAGAATGAGCTGGACATCTGCGGCCAGGTTCTGTGTTACCTGCTTACTCATCACCTACCAATTGAAACATACCTGAGTGCTTGCGCGCTACGGCCTTAGCCTTCTTCACGCGCTCGTCAAATTCACTGGTATCTTCTTCACTAGCCTCTTCGCAATACTCACCGTCATTGATGCGAGCTACGATCTTGTTCAACCGGTCTACTAGCGTTGTCAAGTTTTCAACAGACTTGTCGTTCTTCTGATCAGCCTCAGCAAACTTATCGCGCTTCAGCTTCAGATTCTCATAGGCTTTCTTGGGTCTAGCCATTGATGCCTCCTCTTCCGCGAGTCAAGGCATCAAGCACAGCGTTAGTGTTTACCGCTAGCTCACGGTTCTTTTCCGCCCACTCTTCGGACTTAGACACGTAGCGCTCGGAGTAAGCGTCAAGCTTCTCCTGGTACTGCACATGCAAAGCTTCCTTCTCTTGGACCAATTCCTGGTTTCGCTTGTACAGTGTACGCACCACGAACACTAAGGCGATAACAGCGATCCCCAGCAAGCCGTGCTGAAGCAATTGTTCAAGGATCGTCTCCTGCACATCAGCCTACAAACGCTAGCACCGCGTAATCCACAGCGGCGCCGTCGCCTCGTAGGCGAAGAAAATGCACATGCACATCCTCACCAAAAGGCTCAACACCAGCTAGGATCGGGTACCAGTTTCGACCGTTGTCCAACGACACTTCTAGTGTGTTGGCGCCGTCAAGATTGGTGATTAATAGACGAGAGCCAAGACGCCCCAATTCGATCTTGACACCGCCCGGCGTAGATGCCGAGGACGGTGCAGTCCCATTGAAGTGCTTGGCTCTTCGACCTGAGTGTGGCATATCGCTTCACGCTCCTAAACGCCCCACCATATCGGTGTGGGCGGTTATGGTTACGCTCCAGGGGTAAGTGGAGCCTTTGGTGGTGCTGGACGCTCGTTGTACGAAACGAGAACCTGACGAAGTTCCGCCAATAGTGGAACAAGCGTGTTGGTAATCGCTGTCTGCGCGTCGCCGAACGACGCTGCGCCTTCAAGCTCTGTTGCGAGCGTGTCGAGCGCAGTCATAACCTTGTTGAGTTCGAGGCGGCTAACGCGAACGATCTCAGACGAGGTGTCTTCTACAACTTCACATGGGGGTCCAAGTGCCATTAGTCAAGCTCCTTCTTGCGACGTCCACGTCGCTTCTTTGGTTTTTCTTCCTTGGCCTTTTCAGGCTCCTCTGCTGCCACCACAGGATCGGCTTCTTTGACTGGCTCGTCAACCTTTTCCTCAGGAGCAGGAGTGTTGTCTGTTACAACCTCTTCCACAGTCACTTCAGGGCCTAGGACCTTCTGCAACTTCTCTTCAGCTTCCTTTGCGGACATGTCTTCAGGCACATCAATCGCAATATCAAACAGCTCTTCTACACCGTTGAGCTTCAGAAGCTGTGCAAAATCCGCCACAGTGCTTGGGCGACCCTCGCCGTCAACGGTGCAAACACCATTAGAGTCAAACGAGAATACGGTGCGGCCAACTAGGAGGCTGCGCTCCTTGAGTCGATTACACTTGGCTTTCATGATTTCTCCGTGGTTCTTGTTAGTTTTGTTCTGCTGAAACTGTGCAGCGCCAAGCTGGCTCATCAACGAGTGAAGCTGCTTAGGCTTCGTCTCGCTGCGCTTCTGCGCTCTTCGTTTCTTATGGTCAGAAGTAGCCAACACGGCCACCGTGAAAGGCACTGCCCCCAGCTAGGCTAGGGGCAGGCGGTTAACTATGCTCGCTCCAGGCGACCGATGTTTACGAAGCGGAGCCACTTGCGCGGAGCGAAGAGGATCGGCGTACCGTAAAGCAAGATCATCCAGCGGAATGCAGGCGCAAGAACTGCGAGGTCCATGCGGAGCATTGGGAGAAGCTGACGGAAAGTGAGAACACTTGGCGTCATCTCGCCCATGTAGGCGATCTCGGTGAATGGAAGCAGGAAGTTGACGTCAGATGCAGTGGTCACACCACTTGCAGCCTGGGACGCAACAGGAAGCTGAAGAACCAGCGAGTACTGGGTGAGGTCCGCAGGAACGGTACCAGGCGATGCCTGAGCCGACGTACGGTACACACGAATGTACTCAGTTGGGAAAGCACCAATCGCTGCTGCGTTGGTCACGGTCAGATCGATCTGGTCACCGGCAGTCTTGTTGGCTGCTGCGATGGCCTGAGCTGCACCGATGAGAACCGGAGCCGACTCACCGAAGCGGTTCGCTGCAGTCACTGCGTACGCGTACGCGTTGTCACCAGCAGGAGCTGCCTTCTCGAAGTCACCAGCGCCAGTAGCGTTGAGTGCCGCGGTCACCGAAGCTGGGGTAGCGGGCGCGTTAGCGCTGGTAGCCGCAGCTGGTGGAGAAGGAAGACGCTTCAGGAAGACGTTTGGATTCAACTCCATCACGCCAGCCTGGGTCATCACGGAGTTGATCGAAAGACCAACCATGCCGTTCTGTGGCGCTGGAAGCTGCACGCGCTCCTTCGGGTAGAAGGTCTTCGTGAGGTCCGATGCCACGCGGGTTCCGAGCCAGAGGTCGGTTGGGTACGCGAAGTTCTCTACGAGCTGGTTCGCGCCTTCCTCGATGTCAGCTTCCTGGATGGGCTGGCCTTCCAGGTCGATGAACGAGGTTGGGTCGATCAGAGCGTCGAGTCCATCCCACTGCTCAGCTTCGCCGTCAAATGCAAGCGAGGAGTCACCCTTGAAGAGCGAGTTCTCGATGCGCTCCAGGAGCCACAGAATACCATTCTGGTTCTCCAGAGCGATGACGTCGCCGTGCGCGGGATGCACGACAGTCATTGGGTGCGTCACTTCACGAGTGGTACCAATGAACTTAACGAGGCTCGTACGACGTGCGTACGTGGTGTCCTGCGTCGGTGGAAGCTCGCCTTCCTGAACGAACGCTAGTGCGTCCGAACCGTAATCAACGAGCTGGTTGTACTCCTCGACCGTGCTGTAAGCAGGGCTCTTGGGGATCTTCTTCCACATCTTGATGTGGTGAGCCGAGTAGGTTACGACCTTCAACGAGCCTTCAAGAGACTCGACGCGAAGGGCTGAACCACCCGTCTGGTTGGAGATCTGGAAGCCGGCTTCAAGAGCCTTCTGCAGATCGCCTACCGTGCTGGACTGGTCAATACCGAATCCGTTTAGATCCCCCGAAGCATGAGGAGAGTAGTGTGAAAGACCGATAGTCATGTTCTTTACTCCTTCTTTCGGATTCGGGGTTTACTGACCCTGGCCGTTGATGTAAGCAACGACCATCTGCTGGGTTTGTGGGTTGATTTCGCCGGTCATCTCGTAACGGCAAACGTCAAGAGACGAAAGGTTGCCCTTCTTCACCAGCTCAGTCATAGCGTCCGAGATCTGCGACTTGGCAAGAGCCTCACCGCCGTTTGCTAGACCGCCTGGACCGAAGGACTTCTGCACTGGAGCAACGCCCTGCTGCTGGCCGCCCTGCACAGCGCGAAGCTGCGACTTAGGCGCGTAAGCTGGAGCGTGAGCTGCAGCAGCCTGAACATCCGAAGCGCCTGCTACGTGCTGGCCAATGCCAACCATCGTCTCGGCGAATGCGGTGTTGAACTGACCCTGGTCAGCGATGCTCTTGGTGAGAGCCGTCTCTACCTGCTCGATGCGCGCAACGAGAGGAGCGACAGCTGCGACAACCGACTTCTGCACGTTGCCCTCAACACCACGAAGCGCAAGGCCCATAGCGTTGGCGAACTCAGCAAGAATTGGGCTCATTTCGAGACCCTTACGAAGGTGGTTGCTCTGAGCGATGGCACCATCGAGCGACTTCTTTGCGTCGTGCTCGATTTCGTCCTGCTCCGACTCACCTGCGTGGCTGTCGGGAACGCTTCCAGCGTCCTTCGCTTCACCTGGGGTGCCTGCGGAAGTTGGCTTGTCAGCGCCCTTGTTCATTTC
>CAZPAE010000166.1:0-6154 GCA_964584455.1 uncultured Thioalkalispiraceae bacterium | reverse complement strand
GTAACTGAGCGACTTTATCGCGTAAATCGCGACGGTCAATTACCATATCAATGGCACCATGCTCTAATAAAAACTCACTGCGTTGAAAACCTTCCGGTAAGGTTTCTCGTACAGTTTGCTCAATAACTCGCGGACCTGCAAAACCGATAAGTGCATTGGGCTCAGCAATATGAATATCACCTAGCATGGCAAAGCTAGCTGAGACCCCCCCCATAGTGGGATCGGTTAACACAGAAATGTAGGGAATACCCCGTTGACTCAAACGGGTTAATGCGGCACTGGTTTTTGCCATTTGCATTAATGAGAACAAGGCTTCTTGCATCCGTGCACCACCGCTGGCAGAAAAGCTCACCAGTGGAATGTTTTCTTCTAAACAGGTATTCACTGCTTGCACAAAACGCTCACCAACCACAGAGCCCATGGAACCACCCATGAACTTAAATTCAAATGCCGCTGCAACCAAGGGCAAACCTTTTACTTGGCCCTTCATCACCACCAATGCATCGGTTTCATCTGTGGCTTTTTGTGCTGCGGAAAGACGGTCTTTATATTTCTTTAAATCACGAAACTTCAACACATCAACTGGTTTAAGCTCCGATGAAATTTCAATGCGGGGTTCTTCGTCTAAGAAAGTATCTAATCGGCGACGTGCACCAATGCGAATATGGTGTTCACACTTAGGACAAACATCGAGGTTTCGTTCCAGATCAGCTCGGTATAGTACCGCGCTACAAACACCACATTTACTCCACAGACCTTCGGGAACACTTTTGCGTTCGTTGCCCTCAGTACGAATACGGGTAGGCAGTAATTTAGTAAACCAGTTCATATAAGTAATTGTATAAAATATCTATCAATTCTGCACCTTTGCCACCATCGGTGCATCAATACTGTCCATTTCCTCTCGCATACTGCGGATCAAACGACTTACTGCTTTTTCGGCCGCTGCTGATGAGTCTTGATTCGCTTCCACCAATTTCACTAATGCACTACCCACCACTACCGCATCAGCCACTTCGGCAATTTGGCGTGCAGACTGTGCGTCCTTAATTCCAAACCCTACCCCAACTGGCAAATTGCTATGTTGCTTAATTTGCTCAACACGCGCTTGTACCGCCGCTACATCTAAGTGGCCTGCCCCTGTGACGCCCTTTAAAGACACATAGTAAACAAAACCACTGGACACATTGGTTATTTTTTCTACACGTTGGTCTGTGGTCGTCGGCGATACCAGGAAAACAGTATCTAAGCCCTGTGCTTTGGCTGGCTCAAGCAACGCACCCGCTTCCTCTGGTGGCAGATCAACTAAGAGTACACCATCGACCCCCGCGTTAAGTGCCGCGGTAACGAACTCCTCATAGCCCATGATCTCCACTGGGTTCAGATAGCCCATTAGCAACACTGGCGTGACACTATCCCGTTGACGGAAGGTCGCCACCATGTCGATCACGTCTCGCAAACTCACCTGGTGTAATAAAGCCCGCTCCATGGCATGTTGAATCACTGGCCCCTCTGCCATGGGATCAGAAAACGGCACGCCTAATTCCAATACATCGGCACCGGCCTCCACCATGGCGTGCATTAACGGCACTGTAAACGACGGCTCAGGATCACCCGCGGTTAAATATGGGATCAGGGCTTTTTTATTGGCTTGCGCTAAATTAGCAAAACAGTCGGTTAAACGACTCATACTTCAATACCTTCACGTTCAGCAACCGTATGGATATCTTTATCACCACGGCCCGATAAATTCACAATAATCATTTGTTCTGGACTCATATCCGCCGCCAACTTTGCTGCATAAGCTAAAGCATGACTGGACTCTAATGCCGGCATGATACCTTCAATACGGGTGAGATCATGAAACGCCTGCATGGCTTCTTCATCATTCACCGCCACATAGTTAGCCCGGCCCATGTCACGTAACCAAGCATGCTCAGGACCGACACCCGGATAATCTAAGCCCGCCGAAATAGAGTGCGTCGGAATAATTTGGCCATCACTGTCTTCCATTAAGTAGGTACGGTTGCCATGTAGTACACCGGGCTTACCAGCGCATAGCGGTGCCGCATGCTCACCGGACTGCAATCCATGACCGGCCGCTTCCACGCCATACATGGTAACGTCCTTATCATCGATAAAGGGATGAAATAAACCAATGGCATTGGAACCACCCCCCACGCAGGCCACTAAGGCATCGGGTAAACGACCGGTTTGTTCTAAACTTTGCGCCCGCGCTTCACGGCCAATAATGGCTTGGAAGTCACGCACCATAGCAGGATATGGATGGGGTCCAGCAACGGTACCGATAATATAAAAGGTATTATCTACATTGGTGACCCAATCGCGCATGGCTTCATTAAGCGCATCTTTCAAGGTTTTAGAGCCTGAGCTCACCGGTATGACGGTGGCACCTAATAACTTCATGCGAAATACATTAATCGCTTGGCGAGCAATGTCTTCTTCACCCATATAAACGACACATTCCATACCAAACCGCGCCGCTACAGTGGCAGATGCCACCCCGTGCTGACCGGCACCGGTTTCAGCAATGACACGGGTTTTTCCCATGCGCCGTGCCAATAATGCTTGGCCCACCGTATTATTCACTTTGTGCGCGCCAGTGTGATTTAAATCTTCCCGTTTTAAATAAATCTTTGCGCCACCGAGTTGTTCACTCCAACGTTGGGCAAAATAAAGCGGGGAAGGTCGACCCACATAGTGTTGTAGTTCTTGGTCTAACTCACGCACAAAGTCGGGATCGGCCATGGCTTGCTCATAGGCCATGGTTAACTCTTCGATGGGTGCCATCAATGTTTCTGCCACAAAACGGCCGCCATAAGGACCAAAATGACCGTCTTGATCAGGATAATTATAGGCGTTTGCCTTAGCCAATGCGGTTTACCTCACTCATAAATTGTTCAATCTTACTACTTTGCTTAATACCTTTAGCCTGCTCTACCCCACCACTCACATCAACGGCATAGGGTTGCGTGGCAGATATTGCCTCAGCCACATTATCGGGCTTTAAACCACCTGCCAAGATAATGGGTATCTGTGTTTGTTGTGGCACGCGATCCCAATCAAACGTTTGTCCGGTACCACCAGGGACACCGGCCACATAGGTATCTAATAACAAGCCACCGGCCGTATGATACTCTGCTTCATAGTCAGAAACATGAATACCTGGCTCCATGCGAATGGCTTTGATATAGGGCCGTTTAAATTGGGTACAAAATGAAGCCGTCTCATTACCATGAAATTGCAAACAATCCAGTGATACCGATGCCAATACCTGCTCAACCTCGGCCACTTCAGGATCAACAAATAACCCCACCGTGGTCATAAAAGCCGGCAGCCCAGCAATCACTTCACTCGCTTGCTCAATAGAAACGGCTCGGGGACTCTTATCATAAAAGACCAAACCCATCGCATCTGCCCCTAACCGGGCGCAGGCCATGGCGTCTTCACGACGGGTAATACCACAAATTTTGACGCGTGTTCGCTTCATTTCCACTCATTTCCTACCGTGGCCCAGGTTACCAAACCACCTGCAGCGGCGAAAGTAGCGGTATCTCGAATTCTTCAGGATAGCGTACCCCAACAAAATACAAACCATCCGGTGGCGCGGTAATACCGCCTTTAGTCCGGTCTCGGTGTTCGAGTACCTGTGCAGCCCAATCCACTTCGGCCTCATCGGCCCCAATGGTCATCAACACCCCGGCAATGTTACGCACCATATGATGTAAAAACCCATCGGCTTCTAATTCAATGGTAATTAAATCTTGCTGTTGGCTAATCTCAAGCCGACATAAATCCCGCACTGGGCTTTTAGCCTGACAACCTAAGGCACGGTAAGAACTAAAATCATGTTGCCCTACCAAAGGTTGCGCTGCGGCTTGCATGCGTGCCACATCTAACGGACGATATTCCCAAGAAACACGATTGGATAACACCGCTGGTCGGATTTGACGATTTAAAATCACATATCGATAAATGCGGCGCATGGCACTAAACCGGGCATGGAAATCATCCGGTACCTGCTTTGCCCACAGCACACTAATATCATCCGGTAAATTAGCATTAGCACCAAATGTCCAAGAATAGTCAGAACGTTCTGAGTGAGTATCAAAATGCACAACTTGCCCTAGCCCATGCACACCGGTATCGGTTCGGCCAGCACAAATCACCCGCACCGGATGATTGGCCACTTTCGCTAGCGCTTGTTCAACACAATGCTGGACCGAAGGGCTATGATCCTGATACTGCCAACCACAATAAGCCGCACCGTTATATTCAACACCTAAAGCAATTCGCATGGCACTACGCTAATAAAAAAGACATGGGCAATAATGACAATAACACAAAGGCCATCAGCAACCCGATCGGGTATAACCATTGCCAATAGGCGGGATGTTCCAAATAAAACTCATCCACCGTCGTTGTTTGGCTTTGTTGCGCTGCATTGTTAATGGCCAGTGTCATTAACTGTTGTAAGCTCGCAGGTAAATCACGCAAACTAAGTTTAGTGGTAGGTGCAGTGAGCTGGGTTTGTAATTGCTTCACCGCATCCAAGGTTAAGGCAATGCGTAAACTGATTCGTGCCGGTGATATGTTGATCCATCTTAATGGTTGCATAAGCCAATACCATGCCTGTTGCATTTGCTTTATGGATGTACGCTGATTAAGCCAGACAAAATATAACACAACAATCAATAGTCCTAAGCAACGCTCAATACCTAATCCTATTCCTGTCAAACTAATAAACCCAAAGTCCGGTTCCTGACCTATCCAACCATAAAGCAAGATAATGGATAACCATAACCACTTTAAACGCCATACAGCGGTTTTAATAATGGGCCATAACATGGCTAAATCATGGCGCGCCAATGGCAAAAACATGAAACCTAAAACCAAAGATACAATAAAAGAAGCTCGTGATAGATATATCACGAGCAGGATAAAACAAACTATTCGTATAACTGGATGTATTATTAAGAACGAGCTAGAAATTTATTTAACCAATTTGTGTCATGAGCTGCTCAGCTTCTTGCTTCTGAGTCGCATCACCTTCTTCAATCACTTCGTCTAAAATACTACGCGCACCATCAGGATCACCCATATCGATATAGGCACGGGCTAGGTCTAATTTTGTCCCCACCTCATCGGTACCATCGGGCATTTCAAGATCCAATGCATCACCAGCATCCAAGTTCATATCCATGCCTGCATCACCATTTACGGCAATATCAGCATGAGAAGGCTCTTCATCATCACCGGTATTGAGATCGAAATCTAACTCACCACTGGGCTCAGGTTGCTCATCTAAACCAAGTTTAATATCTGTTGCGGTAGGATCATCACCGCTATCTAAATCTAAACTGAATTCCATACTCTCATCAGAACTATTTTCTACTGGTGCAGGAATGTCATCGGCGGTGGGTGAATCGGTATCTAAGTTAAAGTCTAAGCCACCTTCACCGGTTGGGATCGCCGTTTGGGTGCTTTCATCACTGCTATCGCCCATATCCAGATTAAAGTCCAGACCATCATCGGCGACAGGTTGCGGCATTTCTAAACTTTCTTCACTACTATCAAGCGAGAAGTCTAAGCCGTCATCGGCTGCAGCTGTTGGCTCGGGTGATGCCGGTGTTTCTTCTTCAATTCCACCGAGGTTAAAATCAAGATCGGCATCGGCACTAGGTGCCTCAGGACTCTCACCGGCTAAATCTTGTTTGCTAAAGACACCGGTATCTAAACCAATGTCCATGACCTGTTCTTCATCAAAGTTAGTGGTGGCCACATGACCCAATGAGGCATCTACGACTACATCATCGCCACTAAACAATGGATTACTTGGGGCAATTTCACTGCCCATGGCAACCACTTTCTGCCATAACGGATCAGCCGCGGCATTACCGCCTAAGGTGGCGTAGAAGTTTTCTGCTGCGGTTTCAAAACCTTGCTTGTTCTTGGTGGTGTTATAAAGTTCAAGCAATTTAACCCGTAACTCACCGCGATTCGGATCTTGACCAATGGCTTCTTGTAAACGTTCTTCGGCCGCTTCATAACGTCCATAGGCCATGAATACATCGGCTTCAGTGAGCGGATCGACTTCTGAATCTTCTGCTTGAATGGCACTGACACCACTAAT